>NZ_JBFJYW010000136.1:0-9780 GCF_041622395.1 Pontiella sp.
CATTCCGGCGCGCATGGTCGTGGGCTACCTTTACGGCCTTGAACCCATGGAACTGCACGCCTGGTTCGAGGCCTACGTCGGCGGCCGCTGGTACACCTTCGATGCCACGCAGGCGGAACTCAGAGGCGGATACGTGGCGATCGGCTACGGCCGCGATGCGGCCGACGTCGCCGTCTTCAATCAGTTCGGCCCGCCGGTCGCCGTGCGCTCGCAGTACGTCCGCGTGCAGCGCATCGAAACAGCCTGACCCGAAGCGGTTTAACGTGGAACGGCGGGATGGGCTCTATTGACGCGCGGGGAAGCGACGTCTAGGATAAAGCCCGGATCTCCGCCAGCACTTCGTTCTCGGTCTTTCCCGCGCAGTCGACCACGAGATCGGCATAGCGGAGGTAGAGCGGGCGGCGCTCGTCGAAAAGGTCGGCGAGGGTCATGCCGGGCTTGATCACCACGCCGCGCGCCGACCAGTCGCCAATGCGCCGTTCGATGTCCGCCAGCGGAACGTCGAGAAACACCACGCGGGCGATCGACTTCAGGTGCGTCATGGCCTCCGGGTAGTAGACCACGCTGCCCCCGGTGGCGATCACGCAGTTTTCGCAGACGACGGAGCGGGCGGTATCGGCTTCGAGCTTGCGATAGTCGTCCAGGCCGTTTTGGTTTTGGAAGGCCTGCATGCTCTCGCCGGCGCGCGCTTGCACCAGCAGGTCGGTATCGATGAAGCCCATGGAAAGCCACTTGGCCAGCTGCACGCCAACCGTGCTCTTGCCGCTCGCGGGCATCCCGATCAACACCATGTTGCTTTTGCTTTTCATGAATATTTTTCAGACGGGATAACAGGATTTACCGGATATCGAGTCCATCCTGTTATCCGGTCAAAAAACTAGCATTCGTAATCGACGGCGTGGCGTTCGCAGACGAGCGGTTTGATGAACCCGCCGACCTTCACGTGCTCGGGATGCTCGGCATAGGCCTTCAGGTCGGCCATCGAGGCGAACTCGGAATAGAGCACCATGTCCTTCGACTGAACCGAGCCCAGCACATCCAGGCCGACTTCGATGTCGATCAAGGTCGGCGTTACGCCCTTCAATGCTTCGAGCCGGCGCTTCGCCTCTTGTTTGTCGGCCTCGGCCACTTCATCCTTAAACTTCCACATCACGATATGCTTAATCATCAGTTCACCCTTTCGTTTGACTATCCGGGGAGTTTAACCACGAAGACGCGAAGGCCACAAAGCAGAAACGTCACGCTCTTCGTGCCCAGGCGTTGAAACCGGCCGTTCTACCCGATCCGGCGTTGCCGGAACCAAAGACAACCCATGCGAACGATCAATGACCGCAAAGGCACGAAGATGCCAAGCGGACTCGTGCTTGCCGCATTTCAACCTATTGCGCCGGCATCTAAACACTGAGACTCCCTGCGAATGGAAATATTGGCCACAAGAGAGCGCAAAGGACGCAGAGGCAACGGGATATTGCTTTGCTCTCTCGGTGCGCTCTCGTGGCTAAAACGCTCCTTATTTAAGTGCCGCATCTATAACTCGGGGTAGCCGGAACCAAATCTACCACCCGCTTCGCTAGAGGTCACAGAGACACAGAGGGGATATGTATAAATGAGCCTCTGTGTCTCAGTGCCCTCTGTGGTGAAAATACGAAGTTCTAGGTGACACGCTGCACTACGCTCAAACACCTAGATCGCAAAGAGAAGCGCGTCCGTCTTTGCGACCGTTGCGTTCTTCTGTTGGAGACTTTCCGTGGCTGATTTCCGGCTCAAGGATCAATCGTCTTCGTAGAGTTCGTTGACGAGATCCCACGCCATCGGATCGTCGGTGCGCAGACGGCACAGCAGGTTGTAGTAGTAGATCAGCAACTGGATATGCTTGGCCTTGAACTCATTGAAGTTGGCGTTCTCGGCAAACCCCTCGGCCATCATTTCCTTGACCGTCATTTGATGGACCCGCTCGATCTCCCGTTCCAGCTCCAGTCTTCCCATCCGGAGGAACCCCGGCGTTTTCAGCAGCAAGACGGGCTCAAAGCTGATGCCTTCCAATGTCTTGGCGGTGGACTCGATCGCGTCCGCGGGAGCATCCTTGGGAAACTCCTTCATTACTTTATGCCACATGCGTTCGGTTTTCATTGGCTTTCGCCTCCCTTCAACCCGGGAAGAATACACCCTCGAGGGGTAAATCCACAACGGATATATCCCGCAGACTCCGCCCCGGCGCGGGGGCCTTTTCCGCGGGCGCCGAATATTGTACTTGTTTTGTACTGTTTCATGCGGCAGGGTCCTTTTTTGCCGAGGGTCTTTTGGAACTGTTTGAACAGGACAGCTGCCCGATTCATTCCGGTAGAGTTTAAAACCAAACGACTGGAAAACCATGCATGAGACTCTCGACCGCTACTTAGGCGCGCATTTCGCGTCCACGCCCGACTATTCGTCTTTCGACGAGGAATTTCTCGGGGACTTTCTTAAACAGGGGCCGCTTCACCGCTTTATCCCGGTCGAGTATGGCGGCAGCTACGAGGGGATTTCCACCTGCCTGGACCTGCTGGACACCGTTTCCTACCATTGCCTCCCGCTCGGGCTGGCCCTCGGAATTTCGGGCTCGTTGTTTCTGCTTCCGATGGCCCGGCTGGCATCCCCCGAGCTCAACGCCGCCATTCTCCCCCGCTTCATCGGCAGCACCGAACTCGGCGGCATGATGATTACCGAACCGACCGGGGGAACCGATATTTTCGGGCTTCGCAGCACGCTGGAGGTGGCCGACGGCCGGGCCCGGCTCAATGGCGTCAAATGCTGGGGCGGACTGACCGGACGAGCCGAACACTGGCTCGTTGCGGCCCGCATCAAAAACGGCGACAAGCTGACCCGGCGCGTGGCCATGGCCTATGTGCCCCTCGCCGCCGAAGGCGTGGCGGTGGAAAACTATTTCGATGCGCTCGGGCTGCAACCGATCCCCTATGGATCCACCCGCTACACCAACGTCGATTTGCCGCAATCCTATCTCATCACCCCGCCCGGCGGGAGTGCGCTGCGGGACATTCTCGACACGCTTTTCAGAAGCCGGATGGGCGTGGCCGCCATCGCCGCCGGCCAATGCCGCCGTCTGGCGGACGAGGTTGCCGAACGCGCCGGCTCCCGAATCACCTTCGGGCGAACCATCGGCGAATACGATCAGGTGCAATACCGGATTTCCGGCCTGCGGGGCCTGCAGCAGATCAACCAGAGCCTATGGCACTTCACCGGGCACTGGTGCGACCATCACACCGATGTTTCCGGCGATCATCTGCTGGCCAACGCCTCCAAGGTGATTTCATCCGAAGGGCTTCAGGCGGCGGCGGATTCGGCCGTGCAGCTATTCGCCTCGGCGGCCTACAAACGCAACCACGTGGTCGGGCGCGCCTTTACCGATGCCCGCCCCTTCCAAATCTTCGAGGGCAGCAACGACGTGCTGCTGGAAAACACCTACGATGTACTCGCCAGCCGATACGGCGGCGTCGATGCCGAGGTGGTGGAAACCGAGCTCGAACGCTATGGACTGAAACGGTCCGACCACGTTCCCGCGGCCGTGCGGGAGGGCCTGCTTCGCAACGGCGGGCTCTCGCAGCGCCAAAAGGTCCAATACGGAAAAATCATATCCTGGATCCTCGTACTCTCCGTACTCGAACGCGAAGCCGCCCTTGAAGGGAACCCCATCGAAGACGGCCTGCGCCTCGCCCATCGGCACCTGGCCGCGCATATGGCGGAATTGCCCTACCTGGGCTGACGCGCCAGCCCCGCGACGGAAAAATCGGACGAAGGAAAGCTTCCATGCGCGGGGGAACCTCCGTACCTTTTAGCGCGCATGAACCCCGCCGCCGCCCATCCTCGCCGAGACCCCCCAGCCCCCACCATGAAACGCGCCTATATCGAGATCAGCAATGCCTGCAACCTGAGCTGCGGCTTTTGCCCCAGCCCGGGAATTGCGGGGCAACGGCAATGGATGACGCAGGACCTGTTCGAGACCACGCTGGACCAACTGCAGGGAGTGGTCGAAGAGGTTTATCTGCATGTGCTCGGCGAACCGTTGCTGCATCCCCTGCTGGAATCGTTTCTGGCCGCCGTCAACGACCGCAACCTGAAGATCAACCTCACCACCAACGGCCTGCTGATCGAATCCCGCGCATCCGTTCTCCTGCGGTCCGCCGCCCTGCGGCAGATCAACTTTTCCATCCACGCCCTGCAGGAACTCGACGATGCCGCCGAAGCCGCCCGTTCGCTCGACACCATTCTTGAATTCGTCCGGCAGGCCATGCAGCAGCGCCCTGAAATATTCATCAATCTACGGCTGTGGAACGAAACGGCCGCCGCCGGCGAATGGAACGAGCGGGTATGGCGGCAGATCACAGAACGGTTTAACCGGGCCGCCGCCAAACCGGCCTTCGACCCGCGCAGCAAAAAGCAGGAACTCGGCGGGCGGGTCTGCCTGAATCTGGATACCCGCTTCGACTGGCCGGCCGACACCGCCGAAACCGCGCCGCGTACCGAAGGCACCTGCCAGGCCCTGAAAACCCACTGCGCCATCCTGGCCGACGGGCGCATCGTGGCCTGCTGTCTGGACTACCAAGGCGATCTCGAACTCGGGCAGGTGCGCGAAGGCGGCATCGCCGCCGCGCTCGCCGGCCCGCGCGCCCGCGCCATGCGCAACGGGTTTGATCGGCGCGTCCTCGTCGAACCCTTTTGCCGGCATTGCACCTTCTGCCGCCGCTTCGGCTGATCCCCCCGGAACCCCTATGAACACGGACCTTAAAACCTATATCGAACGCTACACCGAACTCGAACTCGACCTTCGGAAACTGATCGGCCGACTGAGCGGAACGCTCTGCGGAGAATGCACCCGCTGCTGCTGCGACATCATCCACTGCAAAGAAGCGATCAAGAGTCCTTTTCTGAAACTGATTCATCGGCAGACCGACCGGTTCGACGACCGGGAAGGCTTTCTCTCCGCAACGGGCTGCACACTCGAACAAGGCCGCCCGTCGGTCTGCTATGAATATTTCTGCGACGACCACTTCTACCATCAGCCCGACGACCTCCACGCCGAAATCCTCAAAATTCTCGGTGCCCTGCTCTTGCACGCCACGCGCAACGCACAGGGCAACACGGCGCTCGAAGACATCAAGACCGAAGAGGAGCTCGATCAGCTGGACTTCCTGCAGTTGGGCAAACAACTGGAAGAAAGCGTGCTGGCCATCGGAATCATCCGCGCGTTCTGCCGCGACGGCACCCTCCCCGAACCCGCCCTAAAGACACTCCGCCAAATCCAAATTGAAGAGTAGCCCCCATTCTTGGCTCAATTCCGCCAAACGATTTCAATCGAAGAAAACCAAAACCGCCCGCCACCGGCCTAAAGAGAAGCTTCTTCCTTGAACTGCCCCGCCGCGTATGTCCTTATTTCCGGCTCTTATGGATCGGCAGGAAACAAAGGAAGTTCTCAATACGGTTAAGCAGTCGCTCGATGGCGTGCTTTTGCGGGATCGCGCCTATCTGAATTCGCTGATGCGGCGGGTGCGGCAAGGCATCCACGACAACCAGCCGACCGACCGCTTGGCGGCGAAGCTGAAGGACGCCCACTTCCAGGCGCTGGAACGGGCGCAGAAGCGCGCGGCGGTGCGGCTGAAATGCGACTACCCCGATGTGCTGCCCGTGTCCGGCAAACGCGCCGACATCCAAAAGCTGATCGCAGCCAACCAGGTGGTGATTGTCTGCGGCACGACGGGCTCGGGCAAGACGACCCAGTTGCCGAAGATCGTGCTGGAGGCCGGCTGCGGCAAGACCGGGCGGATCGGCGTCACCCAGCCGCGGCGTTTGGCGGCGACGGGCATGGCGCGGCGCGTGGCCGAGGAGATGGAGTCGGACTACGGCCGGGGCGTCGGTTGCCAGGTGCGGTTCGACGATTCCACCTGCGACGAGACGATCATCAAATTCATGACCGACGGCATCTTGCTGGCGGAAACCCAGCGCGACCGCCACCTGCTGCAATACGACTGCCTGATCATCGACGAAGCCCACGAGCGCAGCCTGAACATCGATTTCCTGCTCGGCTACCTCAAGAACCTGCTGGCGGTCCGGCCCGACCTGAAGATCGTCATCAGCTCCGCCACGCTCGACGCCGCGAGCTTTTCGGGCTTCTTCGGCAACGCCCCGGTGATCGAGGTCGAGGGCCGCACCTACCCGGTGGAGGACTTCTTCCTGCCGCCGGGCAAGGACGAGGAGCTTTCGAACCACATCCTGCGCGCGATACGCTGGATCTCGAGCGTGGACCAGCAGGGCGATGTGCTGGTCTTTCTGCCGGGCGAGCGCGAGATCCGCGACGCCACGAAAAAGCTGGAGGGCCAGCATTGGAGCCACACGGAGGTGCTTCCGCTGTTCGGCCGGCTGAGCATGGGCGAGCAGCAGCGCGTCTTCAAGGTGGGCGGACGGCGCCGCATCATTTTGGCCACGAACGTGGCGGAAACCTCGATCACGATTCCGGGCATCCACTATGTGATCGACTCGGGGCTCGTCCGCCTCAGCCGCTACAATCCGCGCACGCAGGTGCAGGGGTTGCAGATCGAGCAGGTCTCGCAGGCGAGCGCCCGCCAGCGGCGCGGCCGCTGCGGCCGCGTGACCGACGGGATCTGCGTCTACCTCTACGACCAGGAGACGCTCGAAAACAGCGCGCAATACACCGACCCCGAAATCCGCCGCTCCTCGCTGGCGGGCGTCATCCTGCAAATGGACCTGCTCGGCCTGCCGCCGATCGATCGCTTTCCGCTGATCGACCCGCCGAGCACGACGCTGGTGAACGAGGGCTATCGAACCCTGCGCGACATCGGCGCGATCGACGACGACCGCAAGCTGACGCCCCTCGGGCGCGATATTGCCAAGTTCCCGACCGACCCGCATCTCGCGCGCATGCTCGTCCAGGCGATCGACGAGGGGGCCTTGCCCGAACTCCTGGTGCTCGTGGCGTTCCTCTCGATCCAGGACGTGCGCGAACGCCCCGCCGAAAAGGCCGATACCGCCGACCTGGCCCACCGGCAATGGATGGATCCGAAGTCCGACTTCATCACCATCCTGAATCTCTGGAACGCGATCGAGGCCGAGCGCGGCGTCGGCGGCTCGCACGGCAAGCTGCGCAAGTTCTGCAAGAAAAACTTCGTGAACTATCGCCGCGTAACGGAATGGCGCAACCTGTGGCAGGACCTGCGCGATCAGGCGCGCGAACTGAAGTTCGACAAACGTTCGCCCCGAAGGCGCGGCGACACGGAGGATAAAAGGAACCAAAAAGCGCCGAACCTCCCTGCCGCCGTGGAGGAAACCCATTACGACTTAATCCACCGCAGCCTGCTGGCGGGGCTGCCGGCCAATATCGGGCTCAAGGGCGAGGAGCGCGAGTTCACGGCGGCGCGCAACCGCAAGTTTTTCATTTTCCCGGGTTCCGGCCTTTTCAAGAAGCCGCCGGATTGGGTGATGACCTTCGAGCTGGTCGAAACGACCAAGCTCTATGCCCGCATCGTGGCCGAGGTCGAACCCCAGTGGCTCGAAACCGTTGCACCGCATCTGTGCAAAGCGGTCTACAAGCAACCGAAATGGGACGCGGAAAAGGGCTTCGTCTATGCGAAGGAGTCGGTGATTTCCGGCGGCCTGACGCTGAGCGACGGCAAAAGCGTCCACTTCGGGCCGATCAACCCCGAGGAAGCGCGGAAGATCTTCATCCGCGAGGGCATGGTTCCGGCCCATCTTTCCACGCACGGCGGTTGGCTCAGGCTGCACCGCCAGATGCTCGACGACATCCAGTTGCTCGAAGAAAAGATCCGCCGCCCCGGCGCCTTGCTCGACGCCGACGCGATCTACGAACACTTCGACCGCCTGTTGCCGGAGGACGTCTATTCCGTCAAATCGCTCGAGCAATGGCTGCGCAAATCCAAGGCGCGCATCGCCATGCGGATGGCCGACGCCATGTTCCCGGTCGGCGCGCCCATCCGGCCGGAGGACTACCCGGCCACCCTCACCTTCCACCATGAGGAATTCCACCTCATCTACACCTTCGAACCCGGCGACGAGCTCGACGGCATTGCCTTGGTTTGCCCCACCGACAAACTGGCCTTTCTGCCCGACTGGGGCCCGGACTGGTTGGTGCCCGGCTGGCTGGAGGAAAAGGTGAACCGCCTGCTGCGCTCCCTGCCGAAAAACCTGCGCACCGCCCTTGCGCCCATCGACCAGACGGCGCGCGACTTTGCGCACACTTGCGCAAGTGTGCGCCAGTCCCCCCTGCTGGAGGCCCTCTCCAAATGGCTGCAGCAGGAGTTCCAGCTGCCGGTCGATGCCTCCGATTTCGACGAAACATCGATGCCGGATTTCCTGCGGATGAAGGTGATCGAGACGCAGGGCGACGAGATTGTGCGGGTGCATACATCGATTTCCGAAGAGCACCGGATGAACGTCCACCGCAGCGGGGCCGAAACGGCCTTCGCGAAATGGACGTTGCCCCCCGGCCCGGGGTGGCCGGGCGGCGAGCTGCCGGAATTCATCGTCAGCGACGACAGCAGCCAGACGCGCGGCTATCCGGTTTTGACCGCCGCGGCGGGCGGCGTTGGCCGCGGGGTCTTCATCGACGAGCTCGAAGCCCTCTATTCGCACCGGGCCGGATTGGCGAAACTTTTCCGGCTGCAGGAAGCGCAGCAAGTGAAATATGTCGAGAAGCGGCCGCCGCTCACCCCCACCCTGCAACTCTCGCTGGCCACGATCGACGGCGACTTCCTGACGGACCTGATGGATGCCTCGATCCTTGAAGCGCTGACGCGCGATTCGCGAATCGCGATCCGCGATGCGGGCCGTTTTGCGGAGCGGGCGAAGGATGCGCGGGCAACGCTTTATGAAACGGTGGAGGAGAACGCGCGGATCCTCGGGAACCTGATGGAGCAGCGGGAGGCGATCGTCTCGGCGCTCGCCGGCCTGAACGCGGCGTTCGAAATCGTGCACGATCTGGAGATGCAGCTGGAGTTTTTGTTCCGCCCCGGATTCCTGCAAACGCTGGATGTGTTTGGCCGCTACCCGCGCTATCTGAAGGCGATGCAGGTGCGCATCCAGCGCGTCCGGAACAATGCCCCGGCCGATTTGAAGAAGCTGGCGGAGATCGAGCCCTTCCAGGGCCGGCTGAGCGCGAAACTGCTGGAGAGCGACGACATTGCCTCGGCCTACGGGTTGCTGGAGTTCGCGATGTTGCTGGAGGAGTTCCGGGTCAACCGTTTCGCCCCCGAGATCAAGACGCCGGTAAAGGTTTCATCGCAACGGCTTGAGGAGGCATGGGGCAACCTGCTATAACCCATCGGTAACCAGTAGATGAATCGAGGATGGATATGTTGGCAGCAGTGATTTTTGATTTCGACGGCATTATCGTGGATAGCGAGCCGATGCACTTCCGGGCCTTTAACGAGGCCCTTAAACCGATGGATATCGAAATGACGTGGGAGGAGTACTGCGCCACCTACATCGGCTTCGACGACCGCGACGCGTTCCGCGCCATCCTCAAGGCCCATAACCAGAAACATTCCAGCCGGGATCTCAAACACCTGATCGAACAAAAGGCAAAGGTCTTCCAAACATTCGTGCAGAATGGCGAGGCAACCCCGCTGCCCGGCGCGGTCGAGTTGATCAAGAGCATCCCCGTGCGCTTGCCGGTGGCGCTCTGTAGCGGCGCCTTGCGCGAAGACATCGATCCGATCCTCGAAAAACTCGGGATCGAGAGCGCCTTTTCGGTCA
>NZ_JBFJYW010000137.1:0-9775 GCF_041622395.1 Pontiella sp.
GCGGCGGGATTATCTGGTCTTTGCGGCGGAGAACGGCGCATCGGCGCTGGAGGTGCTGGCCGCGCAGAAGATCGATGTGCTGCTGAGCGATGTGCGGATGCCGGGGATGGATGGGATTACGCTGATGCAACGGGCGCTGGCGAACAACCCGGAGCTGACCGTGATCATCCTGACGGCTTATGGCGATGTGGAGCTGGCGGTCAAGGCGATGAAGCTAGGCGCGACCGATTTCATGACCAAGCCGATCAACCTCGATAAGCTGGAGCTGGTGCTTGACCGAGTGCTGAAGGTGAAAAAGATCGAGCTCGAAAACGTGCGGCTCAAGGTGCAGCTCGACAACAAGTATGGGTTGGAAAACATCATTGGCCGTTCGCCCGTCATGCAGGAGGTGTTCGACACGATCCGCCAGGTGGCGCAGTCGCGCGCGACGGTGCTGATCCAGGGGGAGAGCGGCACGGGCAAGGAGCTGGTGGCCAAGGCGATCCACCAGTTGAGTCCGCGCAGCAAGGGGCCGTTCGTGGCGGTGCACTGCGCGGCGCTTTCGCAGAATATATTGGAGAGCGAATTGTTTGGTCACGAGAAGGGCGCGTTCACCGGGGCGATGGAGCGGCGGGTGGGGCGGTTTGAGAAGGCGGACGGCGGCTCGCTGTTCCTCGACGAGATTTCCGAGATCGATGCTTCGGTGCAGGTGAAGATATTGCGCGCGCTGGAGGAGCGGCAGATTGAGCGCGTGGGCGGCGATACGCCGGTGGACGTCGATACCCGCTTGATCGCGGCGACCAATCGGGACCTGAAGGCGATGGTCGATGATGGCGACTTCCGCGAAGACCTCTTCTATCGCCTGTACGTGGTGGTCATCACGCTGCCGCCATTGCGCGAGCGGCAGGACGATATCCTGCTGTTGCTCAATCACTACCTCGCCGTTTTCAACGAGGAAAACGGAAAGCAGATCGAGGGTTTCACGCCGGCGGCGTACGAAATGCTTTCGGCATACGAGTGGCCGGGCAACATCCGCGAGCTGCGGAATTTGGTCGAGCGCATGGTGGTGCTGGCGCGCGGCAAGGTGTTCGATACGGCCGATATCCCGCCGCAGGTGCGCGAAAAAGCGGCGGGTGGCGAGGTGAAGATCGATGCCGCGCTGACGGTCGATGAAATGGAAAAGCGGATGGTGATCCAGGCGCTGGAGCTGACCAACGGCAACCGCACGAAGGCCGCCGAGAAGCTCGGCATCAGCCGGCGGACGTTGCACCGCAAATTGAATCAATATGGAATCGGGTAACGATTTAAATCAAGGAGAAGCAATGCTCAGGAAAGAAGACGCCGTTTTGGTGTTCATTGATGTTCAGGGACGCCTGCATGAAATCATGGATGGGAAAGAGGGACTCGATGCCAACATGGGAAAGTTGGTGAAGTGCGCGCAGTTGCTGGACGTGCCGGTGCTCGTAACCGAGCAGATCCCCGAAAAGCTGGGGCCAACCAGCGAGCCGTTCAGGACCCTGCTTGCCGAAGAGGTGGTGGTTCCCAAGTCGGCGTTCAGTTGCTGCGGCGAGCCGCGGTTCGCGGCGGCCTTCGAGGCGCTGGGCAAAAAACAGGCGATCCTCATCGGGATCGAAACGCATATCTGCGTCTACCAGACCGCGATCGATCTGCTGGGGCAGGGTGGCGAGGTTTTCGTGGCGGCCGACGCCGTTTCGTCGCGCGCCCCCGAAAACAAGGCGCTGGCTTTGCAGGCGATGCGCGATGCCGGGGTGCAGGTGGTTCCGACCGAGACGCTTCTCTTCGCCCTGCTGCGCGATGCCGCCGACCCGCGCTTCAAGGAGCTGCTCAAGCTGATCAAATAGCCCGCCCTATTCCACGACGTATTTTTCAAGGTGCTCTTCGTCGGCGAGGAACTCGGGGATGAGTTTCTTTTTTGCGGAGGCGCCGTGGTCGTGGACGGAGCCGGGGTTGCCGGTGATAAGCGGGTGCCAGTCGGGCAGGGGCTTGCCTTCGTGCATCAGGCGGTAGGCGCAGGTCTTTGGCATCCATTCAAAGTATTCGGGGTGGTCGGCCGTAAGCACGGCGCAGTCGGGCACGAGTTCGTGGCGCAGGGCGTAGTTGGTGCAGCGGCAGGTATTGACATCGAGAAGCCGGCAGGCGACGCAGGTGTAGAGGATTTCCCCGGTCTCCTCGACCTCCAGCTTGTGGACGCAGCACTTGGCGCACCCGTCGCACAGCGACTCCCACTCCATCTTGGTGAGTTCATGGAGTTGCTTGGTTTTCCAGAATGGGTTCATGGGCGGCCCGCGTATAGGTTGATGGTATCGATGAGTGCCTGGCGGTTGACGGGCTTGGAGATGTAGTCGTCCATGCCGCCGTCGATGCATTTTTGCTTGTCGTCCTTCATGGCGTGGGCGGTAATGGCGATGATCGGGATGTTGGCGATCGAGCCGCGCATGTTGCGGATGATGCGGGTGGCCTCGAATCCGTCCATGATGGGCATCTGGCAATCCATCAGGACCACGTCGTACTCTTTCTGGCGAACCTGCTGGATGGCGTCCTTGCCGTTTTCGGCGGTGTCGACCTGGCACCCGGCCTTGATCAGAATCGCGGAAGCGACCTTTTGGTTGACGAGGTTGTCTTCGACCAGCAGCACGCGGGTGCCGGGTTTCACCATCTTGATCGGCGCGCTTTCCGGGGGCTTGGCCGCGGCCGCATGTGCCGCCTGGGCCAAGGTGAGGTTGAAGTAGAAGGTGGAACCTTGGCCCGGGGAGCTGAACAGTCCAATCTTGCCCCCCAGCAATTCGACGAGCTGTTTGCTGATGGCCAGCCCGAGTCCCGTGCCGCCGTAGAGGCGCTTGGTCGAGCCGTCGGCCTGGGTGAACTTGGAGAAAATGCGATCCTGCTTGTCCTTGTCGATGCCGATGCCCGTGTCGATGACCTGGAAATAGAGTTTCGCGCCCTCGCTGTTTTTTGAGAGGCATTCGATGTTGAGGGTGACGGTCCCCTGGTGGGTGAACTTGAGCGCATTGCCGAGCAGGTTGATGACGATCTGCTCGATGAGGCCTTCGTCTCCCGTCACGTAGAGCGGGACATTGTCCTGGCATTCGCATTTGAGGGTCACGCCGCTTTGCTGGGCCAGCGGTTGGAACATGTAGAAGAGGGTCTCGCACATTTCGCGCAGATCGATGGTGGATTCGCGCACGTCCATCTGCCCGGCCTCGATCTTGGAGATGTCGAGCACGTGGTTGATGATCTTCAGCAACCCGTTGGTTGACTGTAGGATGGTTTCGACGCAGTTGTTTTGTTCGCTCGAAAGCGACGTGTCGGCGATGAGCTGCGCCATGCCGACGATGCCGTTGAGGGGGGTCCGGATTTCGTGGCTCATGTTGGCGAGGAATTCGCTTTTGGCCAGGTTGGCATCTTCGGCGATCGTGCGCGCGCGCTCGGCCATGGCTTTGGCGTCTTCGGCCATGGCCTTGGCGGCGTGGATCTTTTCTTCGGCTTCCTTGCGCAGGGTGATGTCGCGGACGTGTAGTTGCAAGACCTGGCGGCCTCCCATGTTCTGGAGCGATCCGGTCATTTCGATGGGGCTCACCGATCCATCGGCCGCCATGCTCGCGCCCTCGCACTGCTTGAGTTCGCCGGAAAACCATTGGCGCATGTTGTCGTCGACTTCGCCGCGGTGTGCCAAGGGGACGAGGTCGTGCACCCGTTTGGTAAGCAGTTTTTGCTTGGTCATTTTCACCGATGCGCAGGCGCTGGAATTGGCGGCCACCACGTGGCCTTGGCGATCGATGACAAAGACGGCGTCGGGCGAGTTTTCGAAGATCTGGCGCAACCGTTCCTCGCTTTCCATGTATTGCCGGGTCTTTTCGGCAACCACCCGGGTCAGCTTGCGGTTCCATAGCAGGATCTGTGCGATGATGACGGCCACCAGCCCTGCGGCGATGGAGGCGAGCAGCAGGATGTGTTCGATCGGCATGATGCGCCGCGCATATTCCGAGCCCAGCCATTTGGCCTGGATCTTGTTGAGGGTCCCGCTTCGTTGCGCCTGCGATATCCCTTTGTTGATGATGGCCAGCAGTTCGCTGTTGCCGTTGGCGACCGCCATGCAAAGTTTGGCGTTGAACACCGGACTGCCGACCGTCTTGAGTTCGTTGTTTCCGGTGGAATATATATAGTGCTGGGCCACCAGTTCGTTGCAGATCATGGCATCGACTTCGCCGTTGGAGACCAGATCGACGCATTCCTGCACGGTGGGGGTGAACTTGATTGCGCAGCGGAGGTCGTGATGTTGCAGCACCTCCAGGGACTGGCTGGAGCCCATGATGGCCACCTTCAGGCCTTCGAGGTCGACGATTCCGTCGATGTCGGTGCGGTCGTTGCGCACATAGAGCGATACCGGGATCACCTTGAGGGTGTGGGAAAAGTCGAAGTCTTGGTTGCGCGCCTCCGTATAGAAGAGGCTGGTCATGGCATCGGCTTCCCCGTTGAGCACCATCTCCATGGCCTTTTCCTGAGGCGCCGTTTCGAAGCGGACCTTGAAGCCCAAGGCGGCCGCCATCCAATGGACCAGCTCGACATTCATTCCGCTCACATGCCGTTTGCGCAAGAATTCGAACGGGGCATGGCTGGGTTGGCAGACGAAGACGATTTCATCCTTGTTTGCCAGGTAGGCCAAATCGCGTTCGCTCAGCTGCGCCGCCGGGCAACATGCGGCGGCGGCCAAGGCCGCGATCAAGAGTATGCGCTGAAGGAACGTCGCCATATAAAATCCAATTAAGGGACTATAGAGATTGGTTCTTGGGGGGTAAACAAAAACGAATGAAATCTTTAAGGTTCGGAAGGGGGTTGCCCGAACTTCTGCTTTCCCGGCCGGGCGATATGGCATACGGTAGCGCCGAGATGCCGGAACTGAAAAAAGTAGCCCATGTCATGCGCCGTTACGTACCCGACAAATGGGGCGGAACCGAGAGCGTTGTTGCGAACCTTTCGCGCGGGTTGCAACGCCGCGCCATCGGGAGCACGGTCTTCTGCACCGACATGTTTTCCGAAACGGGGCGGCAGGAGATCGATGGCGTCGAGGTCCGGAGATTTTCCTACGTATTCCCCTGGCTGGGACTTTCGCAAGACGCCAAGGCCCGGTTGCGGCTGAAAGGCGGGAGCCCGCTTTCCTTGCCGTTGTTTCTGGCCTTGCTGGGGGATCGGGAATTGTCGCTGATCCACACCCATGTTCAGCATCGGCTCGGCGGCATGGCGCGCACGGCCGCCCGCCTCAAAGGGATTCCCTACATCGTCAGCCTGCACGGCGGATATTTCACGCTGCCCCGGGAGCAGGCCGAAAAAATGGCGGAACCGTTCCGGGGCAAGCCCGAGTGGGGGAAAATCTTCGGTGCGGTGTTCGGATCGCGCCGGGTGCTGGCGGATGCCGATGCGATCATCTGCGTCGGGCAGGCCGAAGCCGACGAAGTTCGGAAGCGCTATCCCGGCAAGGACGTGCTCTATCTGCCCAATGGCGTCGACATCGACCGGTTCGCCGCGGCCGAAGCATCCCTGTTCCGGGCGGCCCACGGTTGGGCCCCGTCCGATAAGCTCGTGCTGTGCGTTTCGCGCATCGACTACCAGAAAAACCAGCTTGGGCTGGTGCGGGCGTTCGCGGCCTTTGCCGAGCGCCATCCCGATCACCGCCTGGCGCTGATCGGCGCCGTCACGGTCGCGGCCTATCGCAAGCAGATCGATGCCGAAATCGAACGGTTGGGGCTCGCGGGCAAGGTGGTGATGATCGAGGGGTTGCGCCCGGACGATCCGCTGTTGCCCAGCGCATACCGGGCGGCGGAAATGTTCGTGCTTCCCTCGGTGAATGAACCGTTCGGAATCGTGGTGCTCGAAGCGTGGGCGGCGGGGGTCCCGGTCGTCGCCAGCCGCGTCGGCGGGGTTCCCGGGTTCACGGCCGACCGTCGAAACGTCTTGCACGTGGAACCCGGCAACGAAGCGCAGCTTGCCGGCCGCATGGCGGAGCTGGCGGACAACGCCGGGCTGCGGGAGGAGCTGGCGCGCAACGCGGCCGCCGCCGTTTCCCGCTATGCCTGGGATTCGATCACCGCCGAATATCTACGCGTTTATGTGAATCTTGTGAACAAACGAAGTGCTTGCGATGTCGGTTAAATTTCCCATTATGACTCGCGAAGGGTTTGGTAATTCATCATATTCGACCGCTTAAAGACCATGGAAACAAAGGGGGCACCATGCCGCATAAGGAAATAAAAAAAACGATCGAAGAGCTTAAAGGCGAGCTGCAGAAAACGGAGCAGGATACCGGCCCATTCGAGGAGATCCTGCACAACGCGCAGGAAGGGCTCGAGCGCTACACGCCCGAAGCCGTTCAGGAATTGGCCGACGCGCTCAAGCGCGAAGCCGCCGAATTCGAGGTCGAGCATCCGCGCATCACTGCGCTCATCAACAACGTCATGACGCATCTGAGCAATTTGGGAATTTAATTGGGATAAGAATGAAGCTTTAAGAATGGAGAATGACCGGGCCGGCGCGTGGTTCCCGTCCGGGCATATGCCAACCGCACGGTCGGCAATACTTCATTTTCACAAGGCTATAGAAGGAGAAAAAAGGGATGATCAAGATTTGCTGCATCGGCGCCGGCTATGTGGGCGGACCCACCATGGCGATGATCGCCAAGCAATGCCCCGACGTTCAGGTGAATGTCGTGGATATCAACGAAACGCGCATCGCCGCCTGGCAGACCGACGAGCTGCCAATCTACGAGCCCGGCCTGCTGGACGTGGTTAAGGAAGCCCGCGGCCGCAACCTCTTTTTCTCGACCGATGTCGACCAGGGCATCCGCGACGCCGACATTGTTTTCGTGAGCGTCAACACGCCGACCAAGACGTTCGGCGAAGGGGCGGGCTGCGCCTCCGACCTGCAATACTGGGAACTCTGCGCCCGCCGCATCAAGGAGGTCTCCACCTCCGACAAGATCATCGTTGAAAAATCCACGCTGCCCGTCCGCACGGCCGAGGCGATGGAACGCGTCCTTCACGCCGGCGACAACCCGGTCCATTTCGAAGTGCTCTCCAATCCCGAGTTCCTCGCCGAGGGCACCGCGATCGAAGACCTTGAATGCCCCGACCGCGTGTTGATCGGCGGCCACGAAACCGCGACCGGCCAGAAGGCGCTGCAGACCTTGGCCGACATCTACGCCACCTGGATCCCGCGCGAGCGCATCCTGACCACCAACCTGTGGTCGTCGGAGCTCTCCAAGCTCACCGCCAACGCTTTCCTGGCCCAGCGCGTCAGCTCCATCAACGCCATCTCCGCCCTGTGCGAAGCCACCGGAGCCGACGTCGGCGAAGTGGCCCATGCCATCGGAACCGACAGCCGCATCGGCCCCAAGTTCCTCAAGGCCTCGATCGGTTTCGGCGGATCGTGCTTCAAAAAGGATATTCTCAACCTCGTCTACCTGTGCGAAACCTACGGCCTCAAGGAGCCGGCCGACTACTGGCGCCAGGTCGTGCTCATGAACGAGTATCAGGAGCGGCGCTTTGTCACGACCATGCTCCACAGCATGTTCAACACCATTGCCAACAAGCGCATCGCCGTGCTCGGTTTCGCCTTCAAAGCCGACACCGGCGACACCCGCGAAAGCCCGGCCATCAAGGTCTGCCGCGAGCTTGCGGCCGAGCACGCCACCCTCGTGGTCTCGGATCCGGAGGCGATGGAAAACGCCAAGCTTGAAATGCCGGAACTCGCCGACCGGATCGAGTTCGAGGAAGATCCCTACAAGGCCGCCGCCGGCGCGCACGCCGTTGCCATTCTGACCGATTGGAGGCTCTACAAGGAACTCGACTTCCAGCGCATCTTCGACGGCATGCAGAAGCCCGCCTTCCTGTTCGACGGCCGCAACATGCTCGATCACGACGCGCTTTTCAACATGGGCTTCGAGGTCTACTCCATCGGCAAAGGCTACAAAAGCCACCTGAAATAAGGGCAGACTCGTGGCAACACACGAAAAGGGCCTCCTGATGGAGGTCCTTATCTCATTCCGGTAGGTGCGTCGTCTCTGGGGGATTTCCGGGTTTCATCCGCATTTCTAGGTTGCCTCGGCAAACCTCCGCAGTACCTCCCGGGCACCATATTCCGCCGTTCGTTTTTTCAAGGCGGTATATGTGCGTAAACCAGCTATGCCAGAATGGGGAAACCGAATGGAGGGGGAACTCGATAACGCTCGGTTCAAACCAGCGCGTGCCTGTTGCTTTAAATGTAGCTTCTTCGATCCATCCTTCCGGTAGCTGAGGGTTTGAATAAGAGGCTTCAATATCCTTCAGTACGGAATGGCATGCGGCCATATAAGCTTGGTTGCGCACATGGAGCGCGGGCCCATGCGTCCAGTTCTTGTTTGCTATGTAGTGGTTACCATGCACCAACTCGTTTGCCCACGCTGTAAGCGCGTAGCCGCCCACGAGAATGATAAGAACGGCTGAAAGCTTAAGTGCTTTTTTATCGATGGTTGCCAGAATGGTTCCGGCGAGAAATGAAGTCAGAATCAGAGGGGCAAACGAGCCAGATCGGCCATCAGGCGTGAAAGGGATGAATAAAAACATCATGCCAAAAAGAGTGACTGTCTGCAGGGTGCTTCCGATTATTGCTTTGGTGGAAGGTGGTGTGCCGTACTTTTTTATCACTCCATAGGTAATGGGGATCATCAGGATCATGATACAGGCTATGATATTTCCGGCCATGCCTGAAGTTATTTCACCTCGATCACGTTGCCGGCGAATTCGACGGTTTGTCCGGCGCGGATTTTGCAGCGCTTGCGGGTTTCGAGTTCGCCGTCGACGGTCACCAAGCCCTCGGCGACGACTTCCTTGCCTTCGCCGCCGGACATCACCAGATTGGCGGCCTTGAGTAGTTTGCAGAGTTCGATGTAATCGCCTGTGATTGGAAATTCCATGGCTAAGTTCCCGTTTGCTTGCGCTGTTTGATCATTCCCCGGATGCCGAAGACCAGCAAAATGACGCCGAGGGGAAACAAGAGGATCCCGACGGCGGTGGACGTTAATGCGAATCCGATGTTCGATGCCAATGCTTCGGGCTTATCCATGCCGCCGTCGCCCATCGCGTGGAAGGAGAGCATCATCGAGATGACCGTGCCGAGGAATCCCAGAACCGGGCCAAGGGAAAGGATGGACCCGAGCACCGTGAGAACAACGGGCGTCTTCGTTGGCGGGGAATTTTCGGGGTAGGGCATGGGCGCTTAGTTGGCCGCTTCGGCTTCCTTGCGTCGCATTCGGACCAGCTCAAGGTGTTTGTAAGGTTGGCGGCGGCGGTGGTAGAGCGCATCGACCTTGTCTTCGAGGTATTCCCAGTCCTCGGCGGTCGGCGGCGTGTCGTAGTCCCAGAGCTCTTCGTCGGAGCGCTTGAACTGCCACTTGATGATGTCGTGGCCCACAAAGGTGATCCGTACCGTTCGCTTGACCCGCTTTTCGAGCCGTTCCGTCCATTCGATGTCGGCTTTCATGGGGCTCCTATTTGGGGTAGAACCAGCGGCCCGCCGTTCCGGCAATCAGGCAGACTCCGGCAATGACGATGCCGATCAGCGGGAAGATCATTCGCTGCTGCCGGACGGTTACGTCGATCTCGGCCTGTGTGCCAAGCAGGTAGAACATTGCCCCGGAGAGCACCAGAGAGATGATTGCAACCCACCAGAGGAGGGCCTTCGGCTGAAATGGACTTTTCGTTTTCATAGAAGTCGCAATTAATTACTATGCACGTCCCATTATCAA
>NZ_JBFJYW010000138.1:0-9764 GCF_041622395.1 Pontiella sp.
GATAGGGACTACACCATCAGCGCAAGCAACTCAATTAAAAACATCATTTTTCAAGGACTGACCCCTTACCACAAGGCGGCAACGCAACAGAGAATTCGACCAAATGATTTAGGGTGGTTGGCGAAGGAACGCAAGATGGCAGAAAGTTAAAACGGAAGCACCTAATTGAGTATCGGTGTCCATCCGGGTTTATCAGGGGTTCCGAAATCCGGTCCAAACGCAGCGGAACCGCATCGGCCTATTTTGCCGGCCGGATCCACATGCAATGGCCGCCGCCCGGGGCAATGCGGGCGGAGATGACATCGCCCTTTTTCACCGTCTGTTTGCGAATCTGGTAAAGCTCGCGTTTGGTTTCCACCGGTTTGAACGGCACCTTTTTCTTGGCGGCATCTTTTCTGTTCCATCCGCCGGGGAACTGATAGTCGGCGTTCGCGTCGTCTTCGTAGAGCGTGACGTCATAGGTGACGCCCGGCTCCAGGAAATCGAGATTCAGCTCCAGCGCGCGGCCGGATTCGTCGGCCAAGGCCGCCACGAGCCAGGTATCGCCCGTGCGGCGGGCCATCGTGATGTAGTCGCCGATCTTCATTTCCAGCACCTTCGTTTCATCGTAGGTCATCGGAAGCTGTTTGATGAATTCGAAGAGATCCATCTTGCGGTTGTAGGCATCCGGCATATCGGGGAGCGTCAGGATGCCGCTGGGGAAGACCAGGCACTGTGCGGCCTGCGAAACCACCGTGCTCGGGATCTGCTTGTGCACCTTTTCGCGCCCGATCGCCTCATCCAGGCCGAACAGGCCGCAGCTGCGGTCCACGGGGCCGGACAGGGAATGCACGACGGGGAAGACCGCCAGCTCGGAGGGGGTTGCCGGCACGCGGTTCGCCGCATCCAACATGCTGTTGACATACTCGCTCGAAATGAAGTTCGGATAGGTCCGGGTCAGCCCGGTGGGCTTGTTGGCCTCGTGGAGAACGTACATGAGCTGGTATTCCGCGCACTTCTCGAGCACCTTGACGCTGAAGGCGTTTTTGGTCTGGTTCCCGCCACCGAGGAAGCCGTGCTTGATGCCCTTGATCCCCCATTTCCGATACTGGGAAAAGGTGCGGTCCATATCGAAATTCTTCAGCGCGCGGTCATTGATGTAGAGCCAGACGCCCACGCCCTTCTGCTTGGCGTAGTCGGTGATGCGGGGAATATCGACGTCGTGTTCGTACTTGATCGGGTCGGATTTATCGTCGCGTTCGGGGCCATACCACTCCGCATCGATGATGAGATAGGGCAACCCGTTTTGGTGGGCGAAATCGATGTAGCGGATATAGCTCTCGGTGTTGATGCCGTAGACAAAGCCGTCGTCCGCCTTGCCGCCATGGTTGCGCCAGTCCCACAGCGCAACGCCCGGCTTGATCCAGCCGGTGTCGGCCAGCCGGCTCGGCTCATTCAGGTTGAGGATCAGCGAAGACTCGACCAGCCCGCCGGGCGTGGCGGAAATCTGAACCGTGCGCCAGGCGCTGACCGAGCCGGCCTCCTGATTGCAGGACGAGGAATAGGTGAGCGTGCGCCGGTCGGCACCGAGCGACAGCATCGCATCCGAGGAGTTGACGACGGCCGCTTCGTGCAACGAGACGAAGCAATCGTCCGAAAGCTGAACGGTGAACGGCGTGCGGCACGGTTTGCCGATCTTGCCGAACGGAACCTCGTTGGCGAGCGTCGTCGAGGTGGCCGCATACCAGGCAACCGGGTCCTTGGACACCATGGAAACGGCCGACCATTCCTTCGCGAAATTTGCGTTGGCCAGCCCCTTTTGGCTCGGGAAAACATAACGGAATGCGATGCCGTCGTCATAGGCCCGCAAAACCACCTGCATCGTGCGCTTCGGCGCGTTGACTTCCGCGACATCCAACGTCAGTTCGTTGTAATGGTCCCGCACCTCGCCGAACTGCCCCCAAACCGGTTTCCAGCGCTCGTCGTGCGCGCCGGTTTTCGACCCCGACACCGCAATCGGCCCCGAAAAGGCGCCGCCTTCGAGCTCAACACCCAAACGGGATTTTGCAATGACGGGCGTTCCGTTGAACTCAACGGAATAGGCCACCTGCCCGTTTTCCGCGTGGGTGCTCAACACAATGCGTTTATCCGGCGAACGGATCTCCGCAGCGTCCGCCCCGATGGACGGCAAGAACGAAACCACACCGATGGAAAGGGCGATGAATAGAGTACGCTTCATGATGGAACCTTGTTTTGATTGATTGTTGCGGAGGCTATTTCCAAACCTTCGACTCGCCCTTTTTCAGCGTAATGGGTGCGCTCAGGTTACCGTTTGAATAGACGCGGCAGGTGCCGTCGCGGTTTGCGCGGATCGTCGCCTGGACCAGCTTTCCGGCCGACCACTCCAGATCCACCTCGAAGCCGCCGCGCGCCTTGAGGCCGTTGATCTTGCCGTTTGGCCAGGCCGACGGCAGCGCGGGCAGCAGATGCAGGATGTAGGGCGCGTCGGCCAGTGCTTCGTCCGGAGCGACCGGCACAAAATGCTTGGGGTTTTTCGGGTCCTTTTCATAGGCCACAAAGGCGGCCGCCTCGATGGAGTTGGCGCGGTTGTCGACGCTGCGGAGGTGGCTCTGCAACAGCATTTCGCAAACGCCCGCTGCGCCGCCGAAGTTGCCGTCGATCTGGAACGGCGGATGGAAATCGAACAGGTTCGGATAGGCCCGCTTCGCGGTCAGGAACTGATAGATCTTATGCGCATGGTCGCCATCGTGCAGGCGCGACCAGAAGCAGGTTTTCCAGCCCGTGCTCCAGCCGGTGGAGGCATCGCCGCGATGCTTCATCGTGACCAGGGCGGCTTCGTAGAGTTCCTTGGTGGTGACCGGCGAAATGTCGCGCCCCGGATGGAGGGCGATCAGGTGCGAGATATGGCGGTGCGTATCCTTCGGATCATCCCAGTCTTCCGGCCACTCCTGCAGCTGGCCGTGTTGGCCGATCTTCTGCGGGCAGAGTTTCGGGATCATGGCCTGGAGGGTTTTGCGAAAGGCTTCGTCGCGTCCGAGAAGCGTGGACGCCTCGATGCAGTCGGTGAAGAGGTTGAGCACGAGCTGCTGGTCCCACGACGCCCCGTAGGCCTGCTTGTTCAACTTGCTATATTGCTTGGCGAGGTAGGTGTTTTCCGGCGACCAGGTGGGATAGACCACGAGCGAACCGTCCTTCCAAGGGGCGAGGTACTCGACGAAGAATTCGGCGGAACCTTTCAGGATGGGATAGATCTCTTCGAGGTAGGCCCGGTCCTGGTTGAAGGCATAATGGTCGTATAGGTTCTGGCAAAGCCAGTGCCCGGCCTGCTGGGCGCGGCGGCCATGCTCGTTCTGGCCGGTGAAGCCGAAGACGTTGCCGTTGAGGCCGACACTCCAGCCCTGGTCGACCCCGAAGGTTTCCTTCGCCGTATAGGCCCCCGACTGCGCCAGGACCTTCATCCATTCGACGAACGGGCGGAACGATTCCGACAGGTTGGCGGGATCCACCATCCAATAGTTCATCTCCACGTTGATGTCGGTGTGGTAGTCGCAGTTCCACGCCGGCTTGAGCGAGTCGTTCCACAAGCCCTGCAGGTTGGAGGGCACCGGTGCGCCGCGCGAGCAGCTCAGCTGCAAATAGCGGCTGTAGTTGAAGTAGAGGTTTTCCAGTTCCAGACTGCTGCCTGCGGCCACGAGTTGGTCGGTGGTCTTTCCCGTCGGCTTGAAATCCAGTTCCAGCCGGCAGCGGTTCATCCGCTCCGAAAAGTCGTCCACGTGCGCTTTCTTGAGGGAAGCAAACCCAAGCTTGGCCGCCGCCGAGACCGCTTTTTCGCAGTCCCCTTTATAGTCGCGCCCCTTGAACGAAGGATAGACCGGCAGATAATCGCAATAGCCCGCCAGAATCAGCGTCACTTCGCTCGCGCCCGAGATCGCCAGCGATCCATCGGCCTGCGGCGTCACCGTTCCGTTCGCATCGACCTGCACGAGTTGCATGAACTCGACATCGTCCTTGACCATCTTCGCGGCGCCGGTTAGGGCGATTCGGTTGCCGGCAACCTTCACGTTCGCGCCTTTATGCTTGGAGGAGGTGGAGACCGTCAGGTTCAGCTTGGCCCCCTCGGCGGTGTAGTGCGCCACAACGACATCGTTCGGGTAGCTGCAGAAGAATTCCCGCTTGAACGTTCCGCGGCCGATCGAATAGCTGACGGTTCCCAGCCCGGTGCGCGCATCGAGCGCGCGGCGGTAGTCGCGGACCGCCGCCGGATCGTGCCCGGTGGCGATCAGCAGGTCGGTGAAAGGCGCATAGTTGCCCAGCGGCTCCTGGCTGCTGATATATTCGGTGGACAGACTTTCCATGCTGCCCGCTTTGGTCCCGTATTTGCCATCGCGATAGGCCTGCCGAACCATTTCGAAATCCTTCGGATCCACCTTGCGGGCACTGCTTTGAGCCGCCTCGTCCTGACCGCGCTTGGTGTTCATCCACAGCGTAATATCGTTGAGCATCAGATGCTCGGTATCGATCCCGCCGGAAAACATGGCCCCCAGCCTGCCGTTGCCCATCGGCAACGCCGTCTCGATGTAGCCCAGCTTGCCCTTTCCTTTTCCTTGGCTCTCCAGAGCCGGGGAATCGTAGTGCAGCACGAAGCGTTCATCGGCCGAGGCAACCGTTGCCACAAGCAACAGCGACCCCAGCATGGTGCTCAATCCGTTAAATCCCGTCATTTCATTCTCCTCGTTAGGTCCCGGCGCAGGCGCGCGTTCCTCTATTTTCCCACCGGCGGCGGCATCTTGGCATTCACCGAAACCAACCATTTGTTCAGTTTCCCGCGCAGGCGTTCCGCCAACTCGGGATTGGCTTTGACTTGGTTTTGGGTCTCCATCGGATCGTCCTTGAGATTGAACAGCGCATCCGGAATGGTTCCGTGCCCTTCGTAGAATTTCCAGTCGCCCTCCAGGATGGAGCTGCCCATGAAATATTTTACGTCGGGGCGGTTGTGCGGGTAGTGCCAATAGAGGGCATCGCGGTCGAGTTTCTTCGCCCCCTGGAACAGCGGCATAAGGTCCAGCCCCTCCAGTTGGGGAATCGCCTGGGTCGATCCGCCCGCCGCATGCACGAAGGTCGGGAAAAAGTCCATGCTGTTCACGGGAGTGTCGCAGGTTGTTCCGCCTTTGATCACCCCCGGCCAACTGGCCGCCATCGGTACCCGCAGGCCGCCTTCCAGCAACGAACCTTTTTTATCCGCCAGCCACTCGGTGGGTTTGTCGCCGCCATTGTCGGAATAGAAAACCACCAGGGTGTTCTTGCGGGTTCCGGTGGCGTCGAGCGTATCGAGCACCTTGCCGACGGCGTTGTCCATGCTCTCCAGCATGGCCAGATAGGCATTGCCGCCATTCTTTTGCACCAGCTCTTTCGGAGCCCGGATCGGGGAATGCACCGAATAGAACCACAGCGACAAATGGAACGGCCGCTCTTTGTTGGATTGGATGAAAGCGACGGCTTCGTCGCCCAAACGGTCGGTCAGGTATTCCCCCTTTTCCCGATCCTCGATGGTTCCGTTTTTGTAGGGATCAAACCAGGACTTGGGCTGACCATACGCACAGCCGCCGATGTTGGAGTCGAACCCAAAATGTTCCGGATGGTAGCGGCGGTCCACGATGCCGTCTTTGGTGCTGATCGACCCCTCGCCGGCCAAATGCCATTTGCCCAGGAAGCCGGTCGCATAGCCCTGCTTCTTCAGTTCGCGCGCATAGCTCGGCAGTTCCAGCGGCAAATGCTTC
The DNA here is from genome assembly GCF_041622395.1 of Pontiella sp. NCBI lineage: Bacteria > Pseudomonadati > Kiritimatiellota > Kiritimatiellia > Kiritimatiellales > Pontiellaceae > Pontiella > Pontiella sp. The sequence continues at coordinate 5,778 of NZ_JBFJYW010000138.1, forward strand.
AGCGTTTCGGCATCCTTCGGCCCGCCCTTGGGCGCCGGGCGCTCCTTGCCGGCCTTCCCCGGAATGTGGGTGGTCAGGCCGATCTGCGCCGGCGACATGCCGGTGATCAAGGCCGCGCGCGTCGGCGAACAGACCGTCGCGGCGGCATACGCCTTGCTGAACACCATTCCGCTTTGCGCGAGCCGCTCGAGATTCGGCGTGTTGATTCGGGAATCGCTCCCGTCGAAATCCACCCACCCCGGCCCGAGGTCGTCGGCCACGATAAAAACAATATTGGGCGGTTTCGGAGCGCCCTGGGCAACCGCCGCAAAAAAGAGCGCCCCCACCGCGAGCGTCGTCAGCGTTTGGTGCAGATTCCTTGATTTCATATCGATCCTACTCTCCATTAAATAACCGTTCCATCCCGGGGTATGCCCACCCAGTAGACGCAACACGCATCGTAAGCTGGACATGCTACCAATTTACCCCAAGAGCGGTATCGCCTGAAAAGGGTATTCTGCCCCTCACAAAGCGTATTTTTTGATGTATTGCCGCAATTCTGCGTGGCCCGGCGGCCCAATGGGCCCGGCCCGGAGCCGCGAACCGGCCCGTCCGGCTACCGCCACGACAAGGCAGGTTCGCTTCGTTTCTTCACCGAAGCACGACCGTCAACGTTTGGTTGGCGGCGAGCGTAACCGGGGTCTTGAATTCCAGCGAGATTCCGTTTTGGGTCTTCACCGGTTGGGCATTCAGCGGCGTTCCATCGACCGAAACGGCGGCGGTTCCGACCTCCAAGCCCACCGGGTTCAAGCGAATCGACTGGAGCTTCAGTCGGCCCCAGTTCACGGCCAGTTCGGCCTTCATCTCGTTGGGGCCGAGGGTCTGGCTGAAGGTGCCCCACCCTTCGGCGGCGGTGAACGGCGCGCGGAAGTTTTCCGGGTGGAGGAGCGGATCGAAGCCGATCATGCCTTCGGGGCCGTTGTATTCGAACCCGCAGGCGGCCAGAAAGCTGCCGTAGGAGGCCATGGCGCGGGCATAGAAATCGGAAAACTCGATTTCGTTGTAGGGGTTGCGTTTGGCCGGCGCATAGCGGTCGTGAACCGTGCGCATGATCGCCAGCCCTTTGGTCAGCAGCTCCGGATCGCGCTCGGCAATCATGTGGGCGGCGACCTGATGTTCGAAGCCGGACATCACTTCGTTGAAGTAGCCAAAGGTCCAGAACTCGCGTTGCTTTTCGGTGATCCCGCCGTTGGGCCACGAGCACATGATGACCCCGCCGTCGCCCTTCCAGGCATAGAATCGCCCCTTTTTGAACACTTCGCGGAAGGGGCCGACGTCGGTCAGGTAGTTGTATTTCCAGATGGCGTTCAGCGCGGAGCGGATGTGCTCCGCGTTGTAGAGCCGTCCGAGTCCAACCTGGTTGGCCCAGAACTGGCCGTAGACCTGGTCGATGTAGACGCCGGGGCCGACGCCGATCGCGTCGGGGTGGTTCGGGTCTTCGATCTGCACGTAGTATTCGCCGTTGTAGAGCTTTTCGATGTTCTTCGATCCCATTGCGTAGGTGTCGCGGCAGAGCGTTTCGAAGGCGGCGTCGCCGATGTCGATGGCCATCTCCTCGCCGGCGCGCAGCGCGGCGAGGTAGAGCGAGCAGAGCACATGCACCTTGCCGTACCACTCGGCATCGAGCGTGTTGTGCTGTTCGCCGTCGAGCAGCCCGTCGTAGGCATCGTCGTTTTTGTCGAACTCGATCAGGTAGTTGACCGCCTTCTTGATCGACGGCCAGTTGCGCTTCAGGAACCCGTCGTCCGCCGACATCTGGTGCTCGCGGTAGGAGCGCAGCACGGTGCCGCACTGCCCGTCGATGGCGACCTTGGTCTTGTCCTTCGACGGACGGAACGGCACGCCGCCGTCTTCCATCTGATAGAGTCCGAAGTCGGTCACCTCGCGCAGGTTGCGCTCGAGCGACGGGAAGAGGCGCGCCATCGCCTGGGCATAGGCCCACACGTGCGTGCAGGTGCCGGGGCCGGCGCCGATGCCCTCCCAGCCCCAGAAGCGGTCGCCGGCAAACTGCAAATTGGCCGTCTGCATCGTGCTCGCGGGCGCCATCGCGCGGTCCATGAACCACTGCGGCAGGCTCGTATCGTTCCACGTATCCGCCCAGCGGCGGGTCTGCGAAGAGAGGCGCTCGAAATTACCCGAAACATAGCTGGCGACCGCCGCGGCGTTGTTGAACTTTTTCGTATAGGCGTCATGGTTGAAGCGCCAGGTGATCAGGAACGGAATTTCCCGGCTCTCCCCCGGCGCCAGCTCGGCGGAAACCCGCAGGCCGTTGGCGCCGTCTTTCTTGATCGGTTCGGCGTCGCCGATCACCGTCAGGCCCAGGGAACCGGCTTTCTGCCCGCCGGCCTTGGGCAGATCGAGGGAAAACCCGGTTGCGCCATTAAAAGAAGCGGACTGAAGCTTTGCGTCCCGGCCCGGCACATCCAGCCAACCGTCGAACGCAACCGAAACCGGTTTCGAAGAACCGTTCGTCAGCGTGAAAGCCATCACGGTGGCCGGAAGTTTGGAATCTTCGACATTCAGCGGAATGAAGGGCGAGAAGGCCGCCAGCTGAACGCGGACCGGCGATTTGGAATCGTTGTAGGCGACGTTGCCGACGGGCCACTGCCCCTCGAACTCGACCGTCTCCCAACCCGCGGCATCCATCGCAAATTCCGAACCGCCCTGGATCTTCAGCGCAAAGCCCGACGTCACGGGCGGGGGAAATTTTTCGACCGTCGGCGGGTTCATGAAGTTCGCGCCGTCATGAATGCGGATGGTCTTGCGCAATCCGTTCTTAAACCCGACATAGCCCTCCGGCAATGCGACGTCCTGATTGATAATCCCCTTGGGCTGCGCGCCGAAAATATCCCAGGCGTAGAGCCGTCCGGCGCCATCCATGACCAGCGATCCGCAGGCGATTCCGCCGACCGGCATGCCGATGTATTTGAGCGAATCCTCCGCCTTGGAGCCGCGGATGGCCGCATCCAGCGGGTGCCCGCGCTCCGTCAAAGACGCCACCCAATCGGGATCGAGCTCTTTTTCGGCCGGAACCATTTTGTGGTACAACTCGGCCGTCTCCATCGCACTCCGCGCCGGTTCCTCCGATTTCTGCGCGACCCGAGCCGCCGCGCCATCGGCGAGGCTCAACGTGATCGAAGCGAGATCCCACTGCGACGCTTGCATTTGATTGCTGAAACGGAACACGGCAAAACGACTAACGAGCTCATCCGCCGGAAGTCCCATCTGAACGGTAAAACTATTTTCCTTTGGCGAAACAGACCGACTAACGACCGCCTCCGCCGCGCCCCACTCCGCGCCGCTCGTCACCGTCAGGTCGCCCTCGCCGTACGTTCCGAGAAAGTCGACGGTCAACCCGGCGGGCTTTCCCTGAAAAACCTTCAGGTTCCCGGACAGCAAAATGCCGCGCTCGGCCGCCGCGCCGGCGATACCCGACAGATCGAAGGTCGCGTACCCCGAGAATTCGATCCGGCCGTTGTTGTTTTTGCCGGACCGGATCAGGGTTTCATTCACCTGCGGCGTGCCGTTCGCCACAAAATAGGTGCCGGAATCCGTCGCCGGTACCGCCTGCGCGGCAGCGGCGGATATCAGCAGCAGGCACATGCCCCACAAACATTTCTTCATTCTCGCCATCGACTTCTCCTTGATCTTGGTAAAATCCAATCTTTCCTCTAACGTGCGGCTCCTGCTTGCCCGTCCGCTCCTTACGGCCCGGCCTCCAGATCTTGGAGCTGGGCCGGCAAAGGCCGATTCCACTCGACCGCGGCGAATGCAAACGCAAAACCAGTCGCAAAAAGGTCGGTATTCTTGCGCGGCTTTGCAAGTAGATTCCGCCGCGCGCCATTTTCCGCGCTACGCAATTCCCCCCACAGGCACCCAGCGGAGAATCCCTGAAAAGGTTGGACGACCGCCCGAGCGACCCTCTAGAGTGTCGCGACATCATGGAAC
>NZ_JBFJYW010000139.1:0-9701 GCF_041622395.1 Pontiella sp.
CGAGCCCGAGCCTGTTTTTGTCGAGCCGGTGATCGAGGAGCCCACCCCGGTGGCGGTGGCCGAGCCCGTTCCCGAGCCCGAGCCTGTTTTTGTCGAGCCGGTGATCGAGGAGCCCACCCCGGTGGCGGTGGCCGAGCCCGTTCCCGAGCCCGAGCCTGTTTTTGTCGAGCCGGTGATCGAGGAGCCCGCCCCGGTGGCGGTGGCCGAGCCCGTTCCCGAGCCCGAACCTGAAAGCGAGGTGCTGGATTCGATCCTGGCGTCCATCGACAGCATTGAAACCGCGCAGTTGGAGACGGATGGTCGTGAGCCGAAGCCCGAGGAGTCCGAATTGCAGACCTTGCTGGCTATGCTGGGTTCTCATGGCGACCGCGAGCCGGAGCCCGAAGCGGAGACGGCCAGTACCGACCCTGCCGCGCTAGCGGCCCTTGTCATGGAGCTGGAAACCACGTCCAAACGGCAGGATCCGCCCGCGCAACTCGATCCGCCCGCGTTGCAGGAAACGCCCATTTTGCAGGATCCGCCCGCGTTGCTGGATCCGCCGAAGGAAATGGTCAAGCCCGAGCCGCTGCCAGTCGTGGTGCCGGAACCGACGGTTGCGCAGTCCGGGCCTCGGTTTGATCCGGAGGGGGAAAAATATGTTTCGACCCCTTCAAGTTCTCAGAAGCTGGCAGATTTGCTTCGCAAGGATGAATCAAAAAACGAAAAGACGCTAGGGTCTTTTCTTGATGGCATATTGGAGGATATCAGTGAATCGGAATAAGTTGCAAAGGATTGTGGTGCTGTGGGTTGGCCTCTTGGCTCCGGCGTTTGTCCTTGGTGCGCTCCCGGCCGAATCTCATGCGGGCGGCGTGGGTGGTACGGATGATGCTTTAGAATCGGCAACCTTCAAGCGCGATCCATTCTGCCCCGTGGGGTATGTGTCGAAGCGCGCGAAGGCCGCAGCGAAAGAAAAAACCGCGGCCGAGCCCCATAAGCCGGCTTTGGTGAACGATTGGGACAATGCCATGAAAAAAGTTGTGATTAACGGAGTCAGTAGCAGGGGCGGCGATGAGTTCTACGCGGTCATCAACGGACAGGTGAAGAGGGTCGGCGATTCCGTTTCGGTCGATTTCGGAGGAACGATCTATACGTGGGCCGTGGACGGTATCCAACCGCCGGGTTCGGTGAAACTGCGTCGGATGTCTACTCGCTAGAAAACAAAGGGATTAAAAGGGTAAATAAGGTGAAAACAATGAATATCGCAAAGAATGCAGGAATGTATGGAGCCACCGCAGCGGTTCTTTTAGTGGGAGCCGCCGCCTGGGCGCAACAGAAGCCGATCGCGGATCAGGATTTGCTGAATCTCATGGAGTCGGTCGACAACAAGGGCGCTGCCGCCACACCGACCTCGGCCGAAGCCGATGCGGCATTGGGCGAGGCGATGGATATGCTTGAAGCCGCCGGGGAAAGCGTAATGGCGTCCAATGCGGTGGATGAAGTGGTCGACGATCTTGGCATGAGCGAGGTCAGCCAGACCCAAACGATTAGCGGCGACAACCTGATCTCCGTTCGTCTCGACAAGGTGGGCCTGGAAGAGGCCATCAGCCTGTTCGCCCAGCTCGCCCAGGCCAATATCATCGTGCCGGAGCTCGCCGAATCCACCCAGATCTCGGTAAACCTCAAGGATGTCGAGTGGCGCCCGGCGCTGCAGTCGATCCTCGACACCTACGACTACGAACTCTACCAGAAAGTTTCCGGTTCCAACGTCTACAGCGTGCGCCGCCGTCCCGAGGGGGCGCCCGAGCCGCAGGTGGTCGAAACCTTCGTCCTGAAATATGCCAACATTCCCAGCGTCGCCGAACTGGTGCGCGAACTGTTGCCGGAAAACGCCAAGATCTCCGAGTTCGCCTCGCGCAACATGCTCGTGATCAAGAGCACCGAGTCGAGCCTTTCCGAGGTTCGCGCCGTGCTCCAGTCCATCGACACCGTCCGCCAGCAGGTCTTCATCGAATCCAAGTTCATGGAACTGAGCGACTCCGCCCAGAAGGATCTCGGCATCGACTGGAGCGTGTTGCAGTCCTACGGCATCGGTGCCAGCTCGATCGCGTACGACTACTCGTCGGAACGCGCCTCCTCGTCCAGCGATTCCTCGGCGTGGAACAAGTTCACCGATATTTCCGGAAATGAATACGAAGCGTCCGACGGCTCCTATTCCGAGAGCCAGCGCGGCGGGTCGGCCCTCTCCCCGTGGACCCTCTCCGGCATCACCCCCTCGCTTTCGCAATCCGGCGGAAATGCCGCCGCCAAGAGCACCTCCCAGATTCTCACCTCGGTGCTTTCGGCCGACGACTTCAGCCTGGTGCTCAGCGCCCTGGAAGCAAACTCGGGCGTGAACGTGGTCTCCAACCCGAAGATCATCGTGGCGAACGAGGAACTCGCCAATATCTCGATCGTGCGCAAAGAGCCCAACCTCAAGCAGGAACGCCAGCAATCCGCCACGGATAGCGCCCTCGACAACATCACCTATTCGATGGATGAGACGACGCCCTTCTTCGAGTACGGCATCAAGCTCGACGTCACGCCGTCGATCAACACCAGCAGCAACATCACCGTCAAGATCGTCCCGTCGCTTACCCGCAAATATGCCGACAAGGAAGCCGGCGACAACACCTACCCGATTATCGACGAAAAGAAGATCGAAACCGTCTTCAGCCTCGCCGACGGCCAAACCGCCGCCATCGGCGGCCTGACCGAAGTCACCGAAAGCGAATCGGAAAAGAAGGTTCCGCTCCTCGGCAGCATTCCGTTTCTCGGCCGCTTTTTCTCCTGGTCGGAAACGGTCCATGGGCAGGAAGAAACCATCATCTTCGTGACGGTCGGCCTGGCCAACACCCAGCAAATCAGCGTGGATACCGGGATGCCCGGCGACGCCGAACTCGCCCGCCGCCAGATCATCAAGGACAACAATGGCCGCACGTTGCGCGACCAGGGCCGCTCCTACTTCGAAGCCGAGGAAGAAGACAAGCTCGACGACATGATGAAGGTCATCGATGCCAAGGAGGCGCAGCGCATTCTCCGCCGAAACGCCGAGTTGGATAAGCAAGCGCGCGAGGAAGCCCAAAAGGCCGAAAAGCGGAAAGCCAAAGAAGCGGCTGCGGAAGCAGCAATGGCATCGGTCAACTAATTTGAATCCGCCGGGACCCCGCGGTTGCGGGGGACGGGCGGGAGAGGAGCAACCGTGAAAAAAAAGATCTTAGGTTGGGGAGTGTTCGCCGGGGGGCTGCTGGTAGTGGGCCTCGCCATGTTCGGCTCCAAAACGCCCCGGGGGGCCAATGCCGCTCCGGAACGCAGTGTCGATGTTGCCCGAAAACCCGCGCCGGCTAACGCCGCAGCGGTGGCGGTTGCCGCCGAACCGGCCGTTGTTGCGCCGGGAACCGACGCATCCGTGGCGTCCGTGGCTTCGGCGGCGGACGGCCTGCGCGCCGAGCGCCAGACGATGCTCGGCAACGGCGATGTCGAATCCCGCCGCATGATCGCGGTTGCCGGCAAATATCCGAACCGGGTCGTGGTCGAAACGCTCCGCCGCGACCGCCGGCAGCGCAAGTTCGTGCCCGTGGGCCGCACCGAAATGGTGGCCGACCATGTGTTGGTAAACCTTCGGCCAGGCGCGGATCGTGCCGCATTCGAGCAACTCGTTTCCGAGTTCGATGCCCAGATCGAACGATCCCTTTCCGATGGCCGCACGTTCATCGTGCAGTTGCAAGCCCCAAGCCTCGATGCGGTGGATGAGGCCATCGGATATTTTTCCGAGGCCGCCGCGGCGGTGGCCTATGCCGAGCCCGACTATGTCCGCCATATTTCCGGCACGGTGCCCAACGACCTGATGTACGGCGACCTCTGGGCCATGCCCCAAATCTCCGCGCCGGACGCCTGGTCGATCACGACGGGTAGCGACGACATCGTCGTGGCCGTCATTGACACCGGCATGGACATGGACCACGCCGATCTGCTCTCCAACCTTTGGGCCAACGACGGCGAGATCGCGGGCGACGACATCGACAACGACGGCAACGGCTATGTCGACGACGTCAATGGCTGGGACTTTGTTTCGACGACGAACGGCGTTCCGGAAGACGGCCACGGCCACGGGACGCACTGCGCGGGAACCATCGGCGCGGTCGGCAACAACGCCAACCAGGTGGTGGGGCTCTGTTGGGACGTCTCCATCATGCCCATCCGCTGTGCGTCGGACGACGGGTCCATGCTCGACGCCGACATCGTCGAGGGCATCTACTATGCCGCGGACAACGGCGCCAAGGTGATCTCGAATTCCTATGGCGGCGAAGGCTTCAGCCAAACCACCTACGAAGCGGTTTCCCATGCGAACGACCTCGGCGCCATCTTCGTGGCCGCCGCCGGCAACGATTCCAACGACAACGACGACACCCCGCAATATCCGGCCGGCTACGACCTGCCCAACGTGATCTCCGTCGCCGCGACGGACTCGGACGACAACCTCGCCTCGTTCTCGAACTACGGCGAAACCTCGGTGGACCTCGCCGCACCCGGCGTGGACATCGTCAGCACCTATCTGAATGGGGAAACCACCACGATGGACGGCACCTCGATGGCCTGTCCGCATGTTGCCGGCGCCTTGGCGCTGCTGGTCTCGACCGATTCCGACATGACGCCTTCCGAGGCCAAGCAACTGTTGCTTTCCAGCGTCGATGACGTGTCGGCCTTGACCGGCAAAGTGGTCTCGGGCGGTCGCCTGAACGTCCACGCCATGTTCGCCAACGCGAACGATACCGACAAGGACGGCATCCCCGACTCGTGGGAAGACCGTTACGGATTCGATTCGCTGAATGCGGCCGATGCCGTGTTGGACGGCGACAACGATTTCCTGACCAATCTCGAGGAATACCAAAACGGATCCGATCCGACGAAAAGCGATTCGGACGGCGACAGCCTGATCGATGGCTGGGAAGTGTTGTACGGGTTCAACCCGGTCAACGTGCACGGGGCCTTGCCGCGGCTGCAATATCTCGGTTTCAACGGCGGCTGCCTCGATGCGCAGGACATCGTTGTCAAGGGCGGCTATGCCTACGTTGCCGACGGCGCGTACGGGTTCAAGGTGCTGAGCCTGACCGATCCGGCAAACCCGGTGTTGGTGGGGTCCTATTCCACGTCGGGCGATGCGCACGGCGTGGATGTCGAAGGCGACTACGCCTATGTGGCCGACTATGAGAACGGGCTATACATCTTCGATATCTCCGATCCGTCGGATCCGGTGCTGAAGGCCTCGCTTGCCACCACGGCGCTCAACGTCGATGTGGTCGGCGACTACGCCTATGTGGCGGCGTATGACGCAGGCTTCAAGATTGCCTCGGTTGCCGATCGGTCGAAGCCCACCTGGAAAGGCGCCTATTGGGTGGCCGGGCTCGAGGTTTACGACGTGACGGTTTCCGGCACGAAGGCCTATCTGGGGGTCAATGGCGCGGTGGCCACGTTCGATGTCACCGATCCGGCCAAACCGCAATTCCGCAAGCAGCACGTTAACGGCAACGACGGGCTGGGGGTCTTTTTCGATTCCGGCACCCTCTACGCCGCCGTCAACCCGTTCGGCGTTGTGGCCTACAACTCCATGCTGACGGGCATCGACGAATACGAAACCGGCGGTACCGTCGAAGACGTCTGCTTCGGCGAAGGATTGGTCTTCGTGGCCGATGGGGCCAACGGTCTCGTTGTGCTCGACGCCACCGATCCAACCGACATCGTATCCTTTACGGAATATGCGAACATCGACGCGTATGGCGTCACCCTGGCCGATGGCTACGCCTATGTGGCGGGCGGCGGCGACGGCATCCAGATCTTCCAAAGCTCGGTCGATACCGATGAAGACGGCATGTACGACGCCTGGGAAATCGAGCACTTCGGCTCGCTGGCCGAAGGGGCGTTTGCCGACTACGACGGCGACGGCATCTTCAACTGGGGCGAATATCTCGCCGATCTGGACCCGACCAAGGCCGACCAGGACGGCGACGGCCTGGTGGACGGCACGGATGAAGTGCAGACCTATCTGACCGATCCGCGCACGGTCGATACCGACGACGATGGGCTGACCGATTCCGAGGAAGTCAACACCCATGGAACCGATCCGTTGCTGGCCGATTCCGACTCCGATGGCATGACCGACGGTTGGGAAGTCGAATACGGCCTCGATCCGCTGGTCGACGACGGTGCCGAAGATCCCGACGCCGATGGCGCCACCAATGCGGAAGAGGAAGCCGCCGGCACCAATCCCTCGCTCGCCGATACCGATGCCGACGGCATGCCCGACGGCTGGGAAATCGAAACCGGACTCGATCCGCTGCTCGACGATGCCGCCGGCGATCCCGATTCGGATGGCTTTGCGAACCTGATCGAATACCAATTGGTCACGAACGGGCTCTATCTCGTCTCGACCAATCCCAACTTGGCCGACACCGACGCCGATGGGTTGACCGATCCGCAGGAAGTCAACGAGACGTTTACCAATCCCACGGTCGCCGATACCGATGGTGACGGCATGCCCGACGGCTGGGAAACAAAACACGGGCTCGACCCGCTCGACGACGGCTCCACCGATGTCGACAACGGCCCGGACGGCGACCAGGACAACGATGGCCTGCTCAACTACTACGAATATCTCAACGGAAGCGATCCCGACAACGACGACACGGATGACGATGGGTTCGATGATCCGACCGAGTTCGCGCTCGGCACCATGGCCACCAATCGCTACGACCCGGTGGTCGTCGACGACGACGCGGAATTCGACGTCCCGGTCTGGAATCCCGATCTGCTCTCCTGGGAAGGCGGCATGCCGCAGGACCCGCAGCAGAGCGATCCGGACGAAGACGGCTCGATTAGCCATCCCTTCGATGCCATCCAGGAAGCCATCAACGTGGCCTCCAACGGATTCACCGTCCTGGTGAAGCCGGGCAAATACTATGGAACCGGAAACCGCAATATCAATCCGGGGTCGAAGCAGTTGCGCATCCTGGCCGAGGATCAGTCCGATCCTTCGCTGACGCTGGTGAAGAGCCATGGTCTCAGCCCGGTCTTCGTGTTCGAGGGCGGCCAGTCGACCGCAACCGTCTTGGCCGGATTCTCGATCCAGAGTTCGATGCAGGGGATCGATTGTTCCAACGGCGATTGCGGCGAAATGAACGGCATCATCTGCCAGGATGCCTCCAGCCCGCTCATCACCAACTGCGTGGTGGAAATCTGCCGCGACACCGCGGTCTACTGCGACTTCAATTCGAGCCCGGTTCTTTCGAACGTGACGATCCGCACGATCTACGAGGGCCACGGCATCCACGCGATAGACGGCTCCACGCCTTCGGTGATGGGTTGCACCATCTCCGGTATCTATGCCGGCTGCGGGATCTATGCCGACGAAAGCGCGGGCTTGGAAGTCATCGATTCCACCATTTCCAACTGCGGCAATTCCTTTGGGGTCGGCCGCGGCATTTGGCTGGTCGACGACGAATTCGCCCGCATTGCCAATACGGTGGTCAGCGGATGCCAGGGCGGTATCCGGTGCGACGGCTCCTCGCCCGAAATCGACCGCTGCACCATCTCCGGCAACACGGCGCCCGACTATTTCACGGCGGCCGATGCCTACGGGTATGCCTGGACCAATATCGCGGTGCTGGCCAATGACACGGACGATATGGCCGATGAAATCAACGACGAGGAAAACGGCGGCGGCATCTTGCTGATGGCCGGCAGCTTCCCGCTGATCCAAAACTGCGTGATCGCCGGCAACGGCACCGTGGCCTCCGATCCCGATTATTCGAACGGGGACGTTGCGAAACCCTACTATGGATTGGGCGGCGGCATCTTCTCCGGGGCGGACTGCGCGGTGGAGCTGATCAACTGTACCGTGGTCAGCAATACGGCCATGACCTTGGGCGGCGGTTTCACGACCTACGGCAACCACGAGGAATATCTGCGCAACGACGTCTTGTGGGGCAACGCCTGCCATGCCGCCTGGCTCGATACCGAGGTGGAACCCGCAGTTCTGCTCCAGCCCGGCAACGCCTACTACAACGCGCTGCATTGCAACGAGGGGTCCAGCCATTTCGATCCGTGGTACTGCAACATTGAGGATGGATGGGGCTTCGTGGGCGACCGCTACAACATCGAAGCGGATCCGCTCTTCATGGGCGGCGGCGACTACCACCTCACGGAGGGGTCGCCCTGCATCGACGCGGGAACCTTCTACAACGCGCCGCTCTATGATCGCGACAACCTGCCGCGCCCGCTCGACGGCGATACCGACACGAACAACTTCTACTCGGTCGATATCGGTGCGTACGAGTTCCTCAACGGACTGGCCGACACCGATCGCGACGGAATCCTGGATGCGGTCGAAATCTCGAGCTACAACACCGATCCGACGTTGGCCGATTCCGATGCCGACGGCCTGCTCGACGGCTATGAAGTCGAAAACGGGCTGAGCAACGGCGGTAACGACGCCGATGGCGATGCCGACGGCGACGGGCTCTCGAACCTCGAAGAACAGGCGCTGGGGACGTCCGCCAACAATGCGGATACCGACGGCGACCTGAGCTCCGACTCCGACGAATTGATTGCCGGAACCGATCCGCAGGACGGAACGAAATACCTTCAGGTCGCGGGCATCCGCCAAGTGGATGTGGCCGAGGTGGCGGGGTGCGAAATTCCCTTCCAGTCCGTTGCCGGACGCACCTATACCCTCGAGCGTTGCACAAACCTGCTGGATTGGGCCGTCCTGATCGACGGAATCGAAGGCGCCGGATCCGAGATCACCGTGCGCGATGCCGAGAACAACGCGGGCTGCTTCTATCGGCTCAAGGTGGAATTGGTTTCGCCGGCATCGACGGTTTCCCTCTTCAGCGCATCCGATGCGTCGGAAGCCGATTCCGGGGTTGCCTCCTGGGCCTTCCGGGTCTCGGACGTCTGTGTCGTGGTTGACGGCGGCGTCGAGGGTTGCGATGTGACCTTCGATACGCTTGCCGGCCGTTTCTATACCGTCCAATGGAGCCCGGCCGAAAACGGCCCGTGGGAAATCGTACAGGCCGATATCGAAGGAACCGGGGCCGCAATCAGCGTCCGCGACCTGGATAACGGAACGGACGGTCTCTATCGCGTGGAGGTGAAAGCCACGCGGCAATAATCTCCCTAACCCTCCAGGCCTCGGGGGCAGGATCCTCCCGCCTCCCCCGATGTCTGGAACTCCCAGGAACGCCCCGGTGCTTGCGCCGGGGCGTTTTTTTTGGTGCCGCGCTTCCCGCCGGCAGAAAAGCCTGGGGGTGGGCAAAAAAAGAACCCGGGGGGTTAGGCCGGGTTGCTTCGGAGTAACGGGCGGCGGGGTGATGGGTTCACTTGGGTTCCGCTTGTGCCCGGGTATGAAATTGTTGGGTTCACTCATGTATACGAGGGCAAAATCCAAAGCGTTACTCGCCAGCGCTCTTTTTTTGGTTTTTTTTGCCACCACTTCATTCGTTTCGGCGGTGGCATGGAAAGTAGGACCGGCATCCAGCCGGTCTCTGCGACTGTGGGGCAGGCATTCCTGCCTGCCCTTGGGCAGGCAAGGATGCCTGCTCCACGAATTGGCGGCGGATTGTAGGGCTGAAACGGTTGACGAAGGAGACCTTTCAGCCATTCGGGGAATCGGGGTCGAAGCGTCCCGC
>NZ_JBFJYW010000140.1:0-9698 GCF_041622395.1 Pontiella sp.
ATTCGAAGTTCTAGGTTAGGCTTCAAGAACCAGAATCCACGCTCGCCGAGGGGTGCGGGCGTGGATTCCGCTTTTCGCATCGGCGTGCCGATGCGGTCATTGATTGTTTGGTTCCGGCGGCCGGGTTGGGACTATGGATCGGTGCGGTAGGATCGCGGGGTTAGGCCGGTGCTCTGTTTGAAAATGCGGCTGAAGGCCTGCGGGGAGCCGAATCCGGCCTCTTCGGCAACGGCGGCAACGGGCAGCTTGGTCGTGCGGAGCAGGGCCATGGCGCGGTGGATGCGGTGGTTCTGGATGTAGCTCCCCAGCGGAACCCCCGCGGCTTCCTTGAAGATGGCCCGCAGGCGCGATTCCGAGTAGTTCAACGCTTCGGCCAGATCGGCGACGACGACGGGGCGTCCGGAGCGTTCGGCGAGCAGGCGGTTGATGGTTTGCAGGAGGCTGTCCTCCGGGACCGGCGGCAGGTCTGCGGCGGAGCGCAGCCGATCCTGTTTGAGCGAAAGCAGCAGGCGAAGCAGGACCGCCTGCAGTTGCTCCGCCTGGAGCTCCTCGTGCGGGGCATGCCATTCGACCAGCAGTTGCTCATAGAGCGCCAGCGTTTTACTCCCAAGATCCAGCACCCGGTTCCGCAACGGTTCCAGGAAGGTGCGCGGCTGCAGCTCGAAGGTGCAGAACAACCATTTCAGGCGGTTGGCGGCGAGCAGGCTGAAGTGGTGGAACTGGTAGGGCAGAATCAGGATCGCCTGCCCGGGCTTGAGCGGCATCGTCAGATGGTCGAGATGCACATGGCCCTCCGTCTCCAGGTTGCGGGCCAATACAAACCGGTGGTGCGAGCGGTTCTGCAAGGCCTCCTGCTGCAGCGAGCTGCGCGTTTCCCGCAAAAACAGCAGCACGCTCGTCGGCGTGGGCAGTGGGGTGCGGCCGACGCCGGAAAAATAGTCGACCGGTTCCGAGATCTTCAACCATTCCTTTTCCATCGCCGGCTCCAGGCGCACACCTGCGCAAGGGTGGGCCGGCGCTGCGCACACTTGCGCAAGGGTGGGCCGGCCCGAATTCGCCCGTAGCATGCCTGGCCCGGCCGAAAAGTCAATATCGTTAATTCGTAGCCGGAAAAGGCAAATAGTTAATCTTTATGGTTTGGACGGGGATGGCAGAGTTTGGTCAACAAACGGAGTAGGAACTGCATGGATATTGAAGTGAAGATCAAGCCGGAACTCGACCCTGGATTTGTGCCCGCCGCGCTCTGGAACCGCGCCTATCAAAAACGGGCCGACGCATCGGGCCAGGCCGAAGCGGTTGCGCTGGCGCTGGTGCGTCCCGATGGAACCTGTTCGGTATTCCACACCCGCATCCTGCCGCCGTCGGCCGGACACGAAGCCGAGACGCTCCGCTATCTCGAGCGCATCCTGAAGTTTTTGCTCTGGCAGCGCGGCGGCTGCACGGTGCTGGTTGCCGGGTGCGATCCGATGGCGAACCAACTGGCGGCCATCTACGCGGCGGGCGGCCAACGGGCTTTCGACTACGCGTTCTTCGGCGAAAAGACCTATCTGCAACCGCTGGAAATCAAGTCGTGTCCGTTCGAGGAAATTCCGGCGGCCAACGAGACGGCCATGGCGCTTGGCCGCCATCTCGACGGGTGCCGGATCGGGTTCGATCTCGGCGGGTCCGACCGCAAATGCGCGGCGGTCATCGATGGCGAGGTGGTCTTTACCGAAGAGGTCGAATGGAATCCCTATTTCGAGAGCGACCCGACCTACCATATCGAAGGGATCAACGATTCCCTGCAGCGAGCGGCCTCGTATCTGCCGCGCGTCGATGCCATCGGCGGGAGCTCGGCGGGGGTCTATGTGAACAACGAGGTGCGGGTGGCTTCGCTCTTCCGCGGCGTTTCGCCGGCGGATTTCGAGCGCAAGGTCCGCCGCATCTTCTTCGACCTGAAAGAACGGTGGGGCAACATTCCGTTCGAGGTGGTCAACGACGGCGAAGTCACGGCGCTGGCCGGGTCGATGTCGATGAACGAAAACGCGGTGCTTGGCCTGGCGATGGGAACCAGCGAGGCGGTGGGCTATGTTACGCCCGAAGGCAACATCACCCCGATGCTCAACGAGCTGGCCTTTGCCCCGGTCGACTACCGCGAAGATGCGCCGGCCGACGAGTGGTCCGGCGATGTCGGCTGCGGGGTCCAGTATTTTTCCCAGCAAGCGGTCGCCCGTCTTGCCGAGGGGGCCGGGTTCGGGTTCCCGGACGGGATGCCGTTCCCGGAGCAACTGGTCAAGGTGCAGGCGGCCATGGCCGACGGCGATGCGCGCGCGGCGGCCATCTATTCCACCATCGGCACCTATCTCGGCTACACGATCGCCCACTACGCCGACTTCTATGAAATCCGCAAGTTGCTCCTGCTCGGCCGCGTCATGAGCGGCGAGGGCGGGGCCATCATTATCAACAAAGCCAACGAAGTGCTTGCCGCCGAGTTCCCCGAACTGGGCGGCCAAATCGAAATCACAACCCCGAGCGAGAAGGACAAACGCCACGGCCAAGCGGTGGCGGCGGCCAGCCTTCCGTTGATTGGAGAGGAATCATGAATAAATATTTCACCTTTGTGGAAAACCTTCAAAAGGGCGATTGGGCCACCAAGCCCCCGCCGGCCGCATTCGACAATCCGTATCGGGCCTATGTGGAAAGCATCCGGGCGGGCGTTGCGAGCGCCAAGTCCGTGCCCGCCGTATCCGGCACCGTGCCCGTGGTCGAATCCGATGCGAAAGTGATGGTTTTTGCGCCGCACCCCGACGACGAATGCATCGTTGGCCTGTTGCCGTTGCGGCTGATGCGCGAAGCCGGCAAGCAGATCATCGTGGTGCCGGTCACCTACGGCAGCAACGTCGCGCGCCAGGCCGGGCGCGCCAAGGAGCTGGCCGACGCCTGCGCATACCTGGGCTGGGAAATCCGGCGCGGCAAGGCGGATCTCGGCGCCCTGGAGGTCGACGACCTCGTTGCGCTCCTGACGGAGGTCCGGCCCGAGGTGGTCGTCCTGCCGCATGCCGGGGACTGGAACTCGCGCCACGTTTCGACCCACTTCCTGGTGGAAGAGGCGCTGGGCCAGATGGAGGCTTCGTTCGGTTGCACGGTTGTGGAAACCGAATATTGGGGCGCGATGGACGATCCCAACCTGATGGTCGAAGGCGATGCGGAGCTGGTGGCCGATTTGGTTGCGGCCATCTCGCTGCACGTGGAAGAGGTCGCGCGCAACCCCTATCATCTGCTGTTGCCGGCGTGGATGCAGGACAATGTCCGCCGCGGCGGCGAGCTCGTCGGCGGGCAGGGCGGGGCCGTCCCCGACTTTTCGTTCGCGACGCTTTACCGTCTGCGGAAGTGGGAAAACGGCGGGTATGTTGAATGTTTGGAAAACGGAACCTCGGTGCCCGTGGGGGCCGATAAACTCAAGGAGCTATTCTAATGGAAATCATCATCAAGGAAAACGGGAAGGTCGCAAGCGAAGCCGCCGCCCGGGTTGTTGCCCGGCTGGTGCACGAGAAGCCGAACGCGGTCATTGGGCTGGCGACGGGGAGCACGCCGCTGATGCTTTACCGGGAGTTGATCCGTCTGCACAAGGACGAGGGGCTGGATTTCAGCGCGGTATCCACCTTCAACCTCGACGAATATATCGGCTTGCCGAAGGACCATGAGCAGTCCTACCACAAATTCATGTGGGACAACCTCTTCAGCCACATCAACATCAAACCCGAGAACGTCCATATCCCCGACGGCATGGCGAAAGACGTCCCGGCATTCTGCGCGGAATACGAACGCAAGATCGTCGCCGCCGGCGGCATCGATATCCAGGTGCTCGGCATCGGGTCCGACGGGCACGTCGGCTTCAACGAGCCGACCTCGTCGTTCGCATCGCGCACCCGCATCAAGACGCTCACCCGGCAGACCGTTGCCGACAACGCGCGTTTCTTCGAGGGCGACGAGAGCCGCGTGCCGAAGCACTGCATCACCATGGGCATCGGCACCATCATGGATGCGCGCATGAACCTGATGCTGGTTTTTGGCGAAAACAAAGCCGACGCGATTGCCGCGACGGTCGAGGGTCCCGTGGCGGCCATCATGCCTGCCTCGATCCTCCAGCACCATGCGTGTGCCAAGGTCTTCGTCGACGAGGCGGCGGCTTCGAAGCTGACGCTGGCCGACTACTACCGCTGGGTCTACGACGGCAAGCCCGACTGGCAGCGCGACGCGTAGTCCCGGTCCGCTTGGTTCGGGACGATGGGCGGAGCGGGATGCCGTTGGCCGGATCGTGCTGGAACTTGTCTGGATCGTCAAGGTGGGGTTGTGATGCTTCGCCTAACATGATACGTTTATTACCACTACAGCTAGGAGGCAGGAGGGCACTGGACCGCCCGGTCTCCTGGTTGGCCGGTAAACGTTTGGAGATGCGCTATGGGTTGGAAAATAACAGGAGGGGCCCTGCTTTCGCTGGTCTGCATGTGCGCGCATGGCGCGCCTACGCAACGGGTGGACGAACGGCCCGTCGAAATCAGCCGGACCCCAGCGGGCATCTATGTCGTCGATTTTGGCCGGGTGGCGTTCGGCAACCTCCGGTTGACTGCTCCTGCGAGCGGCACGGTTACGGTCCATTTCGGCGAAGCGTCGAAGGATGACCGGATCGACCGCAAACCGCCGCAAACCGTGCGCTACAATACCGCCTCCGTTGAGCTGAAGGCCAATACGGCGGTGGTTGCGGCGCCGCCCGTCGACAAGCGAAACACCGACATTGCTAGTCCGAAGCATCCGCCCGCCATCCTCACGCCGGACGAGTGGGGCGTGGTGATGCCGTTCCGTTGGGTCGAGATCGAGGGCTGGACGGGGGCGCTGACGCCGGACCAGATCGTCCGCCAATCCGTTTTCGCCGCCACCTGGGACGACGCGGCCGCATCGTTCGAGT
Source organism: Pontiella sp. (assembly GCF_041622395.1). Taxonomy (NCBI): domain Bacteria; kingdom Pseudomonadati; phylum Kiritimatiellota; class Kiritimatiellia; order Kiritimatiellales; family Pontiellaceae; genus Pontiella; species Pontiella sp. The sequence continues at coordinate 4,946 of NZ_JBFJYW010000140.1, forward strand.
CGTCGGACGCAATGCTCGACCGCATCTGGGAACTCTGCCGCTATTCCATCAAGGCCACCACCTTTGCCGGGGTCTATGTGGACGGCGACCGCGAGCGCATTCCCTACGAGGCCGACGCCTACCTGAACCAACTGAGCCACTACTATACGGACTTCGATAAGCAGATGGCGCGCGACACGTTCGACCGCCTGATGGAATACCCGACCTGGCCGACCGAGTGGGCGCCGCACATGGTCTTCATGGCCCATGCCGATTGGATGCACACGGGCGACGCCGATTGGCTGAAGCCGCGCTATGAAGCGCTGAAAACCAAAACGCTGATGGAACGCCGCGGGGCGGATGGACTGGTCGCCAGCGATGCCAAAGACATCAAGCGGGACGATATCATCGACTGGCCGGTTGGAGAGCGCGACGGCTACGTCCGCACCGGCGTCAACACCGTGGTCAACGCCTTCCACATCCGGTCGCTGGAAATGATGGCCGAGCTGGCGCGCGCGGTGGGGCGGAACAAGGAGGCCGGCGAATTCGATTCGTTGGCGCACGCTTCCCGGGAACGGTTCCAAAAGACGCTGTTCGATGCGGAAACGGGATTGTTCCGCGACGGGGCCGAGACCGACCACACGGCCTTGCATGCCAACCTGTTTCCGCTGGCGTTCGGGCTGGTGCCGCAGGAAGCGCGCGCCGCCATGGCCGGCTGGCTGGCGCAGCGGGGGATGCGCTGTTCGGTCTATGCCGCGCAGTATTTGATGGAAGCCCTCTTTGAAAACGGCGCCGACGAACAGGCGTTGGAACTTATTTTGGCTGAAAACGACCGTAGCTGGCGTCATATGGTTGAAAGCGGAACGACCATCACGTGGGAGGCGTGGGACCACAAATACAAATCGAACCAGGATTGGAACCATGCCTGGGGCGCCGCGCCCGCCAACCTGCTGCCGCGCTACGTCCTGGGCGTCGAACCGCTCGCACCGGGGTGGAAGACCGCGCGGATCCGGCCCTGCGTCGGCGGGCTCGAATTTGCCAAGGGCCAGGTGCCGACGCCGCGCGGCGCCGTTCGCGTGGCGTGGAAGAAGCCGGCACCGGATCGTTTTTCGCTTTCAATCGTGTTGCCGCAAGGCATGGATGCGCGGGTGGAACTTCCGTTCGTCTGGGAAACCGGCGGCATCTTGTGCAATGGCCGCCCGGTAAAAGCAACGCCCGTCGGCGACCGCTGGGTCGTGGACCAGGCCGTCGAAGGAACGGCGGTTTTCGAAGTCAGGAAAAATTGAACAGGAAAAGATCATGAAAAACTCCGCAAACAAAAAAACGCCGCTGGCGCTCTTCTTCGTGGGCCTGCTGGTGCTCGTGGGGCAAGCGGCCCCGAAGAACATTCTCTTCATCCTGGCGGACGACCAGCGCGCCGATGTGCTGGGCTGCTATGGCAACGACCTGATCCAGACGCCGACGCTCGACGGGCTCGCGAAGGACGGCGTGCGCTTCGAGAACTTTTTCTGCGAGACGCCGATTTGCACCGCCAGCCGCGCCACGATCATGACCGGGCTCTCGCAGCGGACGCACGGCTTCAACTTCGGCGAGCTTCCCGTGCCGGCCGAATACATCGCCACGAGCTATTCGGCCTATCTGAAGGCGAATGGATACCGCACGGGCTTTACCGGAAAATTCGGGTTCCGGTACGCCAAAAACGACAAGTCCGAGCAGTTCGATTTCTTCAAACCCTACAGCCTGCATCCTTGGTTCAAGAAGCAGGCCGACGGTTCGCTCCGCCACGAAACCGACCTGTGCGCCGACGCCGCGATCGAGTTCTTCAAGTCGAATCCGAAGGGGCAACCGTTCTGCATGTCGATCAGCTTCAACGCTTCGCATGCGGATGATGCCGACCTACGGCCCGGCTTCCATTTCCAATGGCCGCCTTCGTCCGATGAGTTGTACGGGGATCTCGTAATGCCGCCGCCCACGTTGGGCGACGCGAAATATTTCGCCGCGCTTCCGGAGTTCATGCAGGACGAAAAGGGGCTGTCGCGCAAGCGCTGGTATTGGCGCTGGGATACGCCCGAAAAATACCAGACCAACCTGCGCGCCTACTATCGCTTGGTTAGCGGGATCGACGATGCGGTGGCCCGGGTCCTCGCGGAGCTGAAGGCGGCGGGGCTGGACCAGAACACCGTGGTGATTTACTCCGCCGATAACGGCTACATGATGGGCGACCGCGGGACTGCGGGCAAATGGAACCACTACGAGCAGTCGTTGCGCGTGCCGTTCATCGTCTACGACCCGACGCTCCCCAAGGATAAGCGCGGCCGCGTGGTGACGGAGATGGCTTCGAACCTGGACGTGGCGCCGACCCTCGTCGAATGGGCCGGCCTGCCGATTCCCGCGTTGTATCAGGGCGCGTCGCTGGCCAAGCTGATCGAAGGGGAGCCCGTCGCCGACTGGCGCGAAGATATCTTCTGCGAGCACAAGTTCCACATGTACAACAGTTGGCATGGCGTGCGAGGCAAACGCTATAAATACGCCGTCTACTACGATGAGCCGGGCGGACCCTACGAATGCCTCTACGATCTGGAAAAGGACCCGACGGAATTCGTCAATCTGGCCGGCAATCCGGAATATGCGCCCGTGCGCACGCAGATGGTGAAGCGTTTGGACGCGTATCTCAAGGCGTATCCGTTGGCTCCTCAGAAGGAGAAGAAGTAGCGCTAGGCGAGATTGTTTTCAACAGAAGTTCGCAAAGGACGCGGAATTAGAAGTTGTCCGTTCTTAGCGGCCTTGGCGGTCTTCTGTAAAATGGTTTGAACGAACACTGATCAGGGTTGTGGGAATAGAGAATCAAGGAGAAGAGAGCATGGCTGAAGAGCAACAGGAAAAACACGGCGAGTTCGAGCGCGAGCCCGTACCCGTCTCGAAGACGAAGGGCTTGAAGGCCTTCGTGGGGATGTATGCCGGCGAGCATTGCGCCGGAACCGAATTGATGATTGGTCCGCTGTTCGTCGCGGCGGGCGTCAGTGCGTTCGACGTGCTGGGCGGCTTGTTCCTCGGCAACCTGCTTGCGGTGCTCAGCTGGATGTTCCTCTGCGCGCCGATCGCCGTGCGCGCCCGATTGACGCTCTACTACCAGCTCGAAAAAATCTGCGGTCGCCATTTGGTCACGCTCTACAATCTGGCCAACGGCGTCATGTTCTGTTTCCTTGCCGGATCGATGATCACGGTGTCGGCGACGGCGATCGGCGTTTGGTTCCACTTCCCGATGCCGGGGCTCGGAGATCTGTTGCCGAACAGCGTCGGCTGGGTGCTCGCCGTGCTCGCCGTCGGTGCGATTATTTCCGTGGTGGCCGCGTGGGGCTACGACATGGTTTCGAAGGTGGCCAACATTGCCGCGCCGTGGATGGTGCTCGTGTTCCTCGGTTTCGGCATCATCGGCCTGCGCCAGTTCATCGAGGTAACCGGGGCGCAGGTCAACTCGCTCGGCAGCCTTTGGGAGCTTTGCCAGACCTCCATCTGGAAGGGGGGCGATCCGCTGCCCGGGCAGGTGAAGTTCACCTTCTGGCATGTCACCTTCTTTGCCTGGTTCTGCAACATGGCGATGCACGTCGGCATGTCCGACCTCTCCGTGTTCCGCTTCGCGAAAAAATCGTGGCACAGCGTGGCCTCGGCGTCGGGCATGTATGTCGGCCACTTCATGGCTTGGTTGGCCGCCTCGATCCTCTACGCCTTGCAGCTGCACATGGACCCGTCCAACACCGACGTGCTGCCCGGGCCGCTGGCCTACCGCGCGGCGGGCGTCGCCGGCCTCATCTGCGTGATCGTGGCGGGCTGGACCACCGCCAATCCGACCATCTATCGCGCCGGTCTCGCCTTCCAGGCCATCATGCCGAAGGTGTCGCGCTTCAGGGTGACGATCTTTACCGGCTTGTTGGCGACGCTCGCCGGGATGTTCCCGGCCATCGCCATGCGCCTGCTGGGATTCGTGGCCATCTATGGCTTGATCCTCATGCCGATGGGCGCCGTGGTCTTCACCGACTTCTGGATCTTCCCGAAACTCGGACTCAAGCAATACTACGCGGAGCATAAGAAGATCGCGATCAACTGGGCCGCCGCTATCGCCTGGATCGCGACGCTCGCGATTTGCGTGGGGCTGGTGAAAACCGGCAAGCCGCAGTTCCAGATCTTCTTCGTTGCGCTGCCCGGTTGGTTCATCGCCTCGGCGCTCTACATCGTCGTCAGCAAGTTCACGCAGAAAGGAACGGAAGCATGAAAAAGGTTTTAGAAATCATTTCCTATCTGGCGCTCGCCTTGATTGTTGTCGCGCCTTCGCTGTTCTATGCGCAGAAGATCGATCTCGCCATGAACAAGTTGCTCATGACGAGCGCAACGGTCGTCTGGTTCGCCACCGCCATCTTCTGGATGGGCCGCGAAAAGAAAGAGGGGTAGCGCCGGTTCAACTCCGCCGCACCCTCGTCCTGAAAGAAGCTTATGTTGAAACGAATGATTAGAGTTTGCGTGTGCGCGCTAACCATGGGTTCGGCCCGCGCAGCGGTTGATTGGAAGGCGGCGTGGATCGGCGTGGCGGAGAAGCCGGCGCCGAACCAATGGATCGCCTACCGGGAGACGGTTCGCCTGGACCGGGAACCGCAACGGGCCGTTGCGCGGATTGCGGCCGACTCGAAATATTGGCTGTGGATCAACGGGGAGCCGGTGGTGTTCGAGGGGCAGCTCAAGCGCGGGCCCACGCCCGAGGATACCTACTACGACGAGCTGG
>NZ_JBFJYW010000141.1:0-9616 GCF_041622395.1 Pontiella sp.
ATGCCGCACTGCACTTCGTCGCACAGCAGCAAGATGCCTTTTTCATCGCACAGCTTGCGCAGGCCCGAAAGGAACTCCGGCTCGGCGGGGATCACGCCGCCCTCGCCCTGCAGCGCCTCGACCAGCACGGCGGCCGTCTTGGAGGTGATGGCGTCCTCGATGGACTCCAGATCGTTGAAGGTGGCGTAGACAAAACCATCCGGCAGCGGACCGAAGCCCTTCTGGACCTTTTCCTGCCCGGTGGCGGTCAGCGTCGCCAGCGTCCGGCCGTGGAACGACTGGCGCATGGTGACGATCTCGTATTTGCCGTGTTCGCTGCCCCACAGGCGCGCGAGCTTGATCAGCCCCTCGTTCGCCTCGGCGCCCGAGTTGCAGAAGAAACATTTTGCCCCCGGCAAGCCGGACCGCTCCGACAGTGCCCGGGCGAGCAGCGGCTGCTTTTCATTGTAGAAGAGGTTGGAGACATGCACCAGGGTTTCGACCTGATCCTGGATGGCGTGCACCATTTTCGGGTGGCAATGGCCGATGTTGACCACGGCGATGCCCGACACGAAGTCGAGATATTCCTTGCCCTCGGCGTCCCACACCGTTGTTCCCGACCCCTCCACCAAGGCAACCCCCGGCGCGTAGGTAGGCATGAGGTACTTTTTTTGAAGTTCCGCTATTTCCCCAGTGTTCATTTCAAGTTTCCAATTTCGGTTTCTGGTTTCTATTCCGTGATCTCGGTTCCAACGCCTTCGCTCGTAAACAGCTCGAGCAGGAGCGAATGCGGCATCGCGGCATCGATGATATGGGCTTTCTTGATGCCCGACTTCACGGCGCCGACCATGCCGCTGATCTTCGGCAACATGCCGCCGGAGATGACCCCGCGGGCAATCAGCTCATCGATTTCCCGCAAATGTAGCGAGGAGATCAACGTCGATTTATCCTCCGGATCGCGCAGCAACCCGGGCACATCCGTCAGGAACACGAGCTTGCGCGCATTCAAGGCGCAGGCAATCGCCGTTGCCGCATCGTCGGCATTGATGTTGTACAAATGGCCATCCGGCCCCTTGCCCAGCGGCGTGATGACCGGGACGATATCCGACTTGAGGTAGGCGAAAATCGGCTCGGTATCGACCGAACGCACCTTGCCCACATATCCCCAGTCGAGCGGCTCATTGGTCGCCGGATCGACCCCCGTCATTTTTTCAACATGGATAATATCCTCGCCATGAATGCCGCGCGCCTTGCCCTTGTACTGCTGGATGATTTCCACCAGATGCGGGTTCACTTGGCGATTAAGCACGTGTTCAACCACCCCGATCGCCTGGTCATCCGTAACCCGCAGCCCCTGCACGAAGTTCGCGGCAATGCGCGCTTCCTTCATGGCGCGCGAGATGGCCTTCCCGCCGCCATGAACCACGACCGGCCGCAGGCCCACGCATTCCATGAAGGCGATATCCTGCATGATCTGCGTATAGCCGTCTTCGTTTTCCATGATGCTGCCGCCGAGCTTGACGACCACGGTTTCGCCGCGGAACTGCTGGATGAACGGTAGCGCTTCGGTCAGCGCAGCGGCCTTTTCAATAAACTTATCCATGTGCAACCCTCTCCCTGGTGCCTGCCAATCAGAACTTAGTAGTTAATCCGCACGTATTCCTCGGTGCAATTGCAGGTGTAGACCACGGCCTCCCCTTCCCCGATGCGCAGATTGATGTTTATAGCAAAATCGGTTTGGGAAACCACCTTAATCAAGTCCTCTTGCGCGACGCCGGAGCGGCGCCCCCCGGCCACGGCCTGGGTATCGTCGTAGAAGATGTCGACCTTCTCCTCGACGACCTTCGCCTTGGAGTAGCCGATGGCATCCATGATCCGGCCCCAGTCGGGATAGGTCCCCGCCCAGGCAGTCTTGTTGAGCATGGAGTTGGCCACCGCCCGGGCGGCCCATTCGGCATCCTCCGCCGAGGCGGCGCCGGCAACCCGGACGGTCACGAACTTATCCGCCCCTTCGCCGTCGTGGACAATCATCATCGCGAGCTCGAAGCAGACCTGCCCGAGCGCCTGTTCGAAAACGCACCAGTCGTGCGACGCTTCGTTCAAGGGGCGCGTTTCGGCGGCGCCGTTGGCCAGCGCCAGCACGGTGTCGTTGGTGCTCTGGTCGCCATCGATCGAAATCCGGTTGAAGCTTTGGTCGACCGCACGTTTGAGGGCGGACTGCAGGGCGGAGCGTTCGACTGCGGCGTCGGTCGTGATATACGAGAGCATGGTGGCCATGTTGGGCTCGATCATCCCGGCCCCCTTGGCGAAGCCGACGATCTTGACGGGCCTGCCCTCGATCTCGATTTCCGCCACGGAAACCTTCGGGCGGGTATCGGTGGTCATCATGGCCTCGGCCGTCTCCTGGACATTTTCGATGAGCGCGGCATCGAACAGCTTGGCAATGCCGGCCTCGATCCTGTCGAGCGGCAACTGCGGACCGATCTTGCCCGTGGAGCAGACGAAGATTTCCTGCGGGGCGCACCCGATCAGCCGCGCGGCTTCGGCGGCCATATCCTTGGCGGCCACGATGCCCTCGGCCCCCGTGCAGGCGTTGGCGATTCCGCTATTCATGACGATCGCGCGGGCCACCCCATACTTGAGATGCTCGCGGCAGACCTTGACGGGCGCGGCGCACACTTGGTTCGTCGTGAAAACACCGGCGGCGCAAGCGGGCTCTTCCGAAAGGATCAACGCCATATCCTTCACACCCGTCGGTTTGATTCCGGCGGAAATACCTGCGCATTTGAAGCCTTTCGGCAGATGGATCTCTGAGAACATATAAACACCCCGGGGTTGAAAATGAGGGCGAAGTCTAAATAGATGGAACGGCAATTGGAAGAAAGGATGAGTGAGAAAAAAGGGTTCCCACAAAAAAAGCCCCCCGGCACCGGGAGGCTTTGGCAACTTGCAGCACCAACGATTAACGTTTGGAGAACTGGAAGCGTTTACGAGCACCCGGCTGACCCGGTTTCTTACGCTCTTTCATGCGGGCGTCGCGAGTAAGGAAGCCGGCTTTTTTCAGCACATCTTTCAGCTCATCGTCGGAGCCGGCAAGCGCACGCGCCACGGCGTGCACAACCGCGCCGCACTGGCCGGACTTTCCGCCGCCGCTCACGGTGGCAACAATGTCGTACTTCCCGGCCACACCTGCGGTTTCGAACGGCTTCTTCAGCAGTTCCTGCTGCAGGGCCGTGTTGAAATATGCGTCGGACTCGAGGCCGTTAACGGTGATCGTTCCGGCACCTTCGGTCATGCGAACGCGGGCAACGGAAGTCTTGCGACGGCCGGTTGCTGCGAGAGAGAGAGTATCTTTTGCCATGATGATTTATCCTGCTTAGAAGTTGAGTGCGAGTTCCTTGACCTGCTGCGCGGCGTGCGGATGCTCGGCACCGGCATAGACCTTCAGGCGCGTCATCGTCTGGCGCGACTGGCGGTTGGCGGGAAGCATTCCCTTGACGGCCTGGGTGATGATTCTTTCCGGATGCTTTTCCCGGACTTCCTTGGCGGTGGTTTCGTTAAGACCGCTGGAGTACCCGGTATAGTCCTGGTAAATCTTTTTGCTGTCCTTGTTTCCGGTCAGCTTGATCTTTTCGCAGTTGACCACAACCACGAATGCGCCGGTATCGACGTGGGGCGTGTAAGTGGGCTTATCACGGCCGCGCAGTGCATCGGCAATTACAACGGCCAGACGGCCAGCAGGCTTATCGGTTGCATCAACAACCAGCCATTCACGTTTGATATCGGCCTCTTTGGGCATAAAAGTTTTCATTAAATAGTCCTCTAGCTCGGTTCGGTAAAAACACAAGGTGGGGGAAGTTATATAAGAGCGGGGTGCGTGTCAACCCCTGTGCGCAAGAAGTTTCTGGTTTTTACCAACTCGGCTTCCGTGCTATACCATAAACATGAAAATCGCACTCACCCAAGTGGAGCTAACCAGGAAGCCAACATGGCTTGGACGGCTGCTGATTGCAACCCTCTTTATCGCTTTGTTTTTTGGCTTCGCGCTCAACATCTACGGGTTCCTCGCCCCGCAAGACCCTGCCAACAAGGGCGTTATGGTTGTCGAGGGATGGATCCACGACTTTGCGCTCGATGAGGCCGTCCGGATGTACCGCGCCGGAAACTACGAAAAAATCGTCTGCGCGGGCGTGCCGATCGAGACCGGCAGCTACATCCAGCAATTCAAATCCTATCCCGAAATGACCGCCGCCCGATTACGCAAACTCGGGATCGCGGATCAAGAAATCATCTTGGCGATTGCGGACTACGAAAAAAAAGACCGCACCTATCTCTCGGCGGTTGCCCTGCGCGAAGCCTTCATGGCCTACAACATCGCCGACACCGACCTGCACCTCGTCACCACGGGGCCGCACGGCCGCCGCAGCCGGCTGCTTTACCGCAAGGCGCTCGGCAAGCAATACCATATCGGCATCACCTGCCTCGACGACTCCGGCTACGATCCGGACCGCTGGTACGCCTACAGCGAAGGAGTCCGCAAAGTGATCTCCGAGTTCATCGCCTACACCTACGCCAAATTTTTCTTCTACCCCTGATGAGCGATTCCGAAAACAATACCGCACTCTGGCTGGCGCTCCTTTCGCTCAGCGAACAGGCCACGCGCGATTGGCTGACCGGCCTCCACAACCGCCGCTACTTCGAGGAAACCCTCGCCGACCACGTGGCCGCGGCCAAGCGCTACGACCGCGCCCTGAGCCTCGTCCTGTTCGACATCGACAACTTCAAGCCAATCAACGACGCCAACGGGCACGCCGCCGGCGACGCCGCACTGAAAGATTTCGCCGAGGTCCTGAAGAAAACCGCCCGCGCCGCCGACATCGCCTGCCGCCATGGCGGCGACGAGTTCGCCGTGATCCTGCCGGAGACCGACAGACAAAGCGCGGAGCAGTTCGTGAAGCGGGTGGCCGCCAAACAGAAAAACCCGACGGTCACGGCGGGCATCGCCGCCCTCCCCTCCGCCGATCTGGCCCGGGATGCCGATACGGATCTGCTGATCAACAAGAAGAAGAAAAAGGGTAGATAGGGAACGGTTCGAGGCCCCGCCTCCCGAGACCGGACGCCGCCAGAGCCGCTCTTTTAAAAAAAGAGAATTCCGGCAATGGCCGACCCCACAACGAGCCACACGGGCCCGACCTTCCATTTGGCAATCAGCAAAATGCAAACGGCCGCAATGGCGACCGCCCCCCAGTTGACCACCGCCACCCGGCCGATCTGCCAAGCGGCGGCGGCAACCAACCCGACCACCGCCGGGCGCAACCCCTGAAAAACCGCCTGCGTGGCGGGCCGCTCGTAGAAATGGAAAAAGAAGAGCGCGAAGACGGTCATCATGATCATGCCGGGCAGCGACACCGCGACCGTTGCACACAAGGCACCGGGAACACCTCCGCTTTCATAGCCCACGAAGGTGGCCATGTTGAGCGCGATCGGCCCGGGCGTGCTTTGCGAGATGGCGATGAAATCGACGAACCGCTCGGTCGTCATCCAGCCGCGCCGCTCCACCTCCTGCTGCAGAAAGGAGAGGATGGCGTAGCCGCCACCGAAGGCAAAGCAACCGATGGTGAAGAAGGAATAAAAAAGCTCGAACAGGACGGTCACGCCTTGGCCCCCTTCCCAAACAGCACCGCACCGAGCAGACCGCCCACCACGATCATCAGCACCGGATGGAGCCCCAAGAAAACGATTGCCAGGAACGACCCAACCGCAATGACGCCCTTCGATAACGAGTTAACCGATTTTTTGCCGACCTGCCAAACCGCCATTACGATCAGAGCGACCACGGCGGCACGGATGCCCGCGAACGCTTTCCGGACCCACGGGAGTTCGAAATACGGCGCAAGAAACGCCGCCACGATCAAGATAACCATCAACGAGGGGGCCGCCATGCCCGCCGCCGCGCAGACCGCGCCGGGAATGCCGCGCTTGCGGTAGCCCACCAGCGTGGCCGTGTTCATGGCGATGATCCCGGGAACGGATTGGCCCAGCGCGTAGTAGTCGACCATCTCCTCGTCGGTGATCCACCCCTTGGAATCGACCGCCTCGGCCTTCATGAGCGGAAACATCACATAGCCGCCACCGATGGTAATGATGCTGATCCGGAAGAACACAAAAAAAAGCTCCAGCAACTTCGGCGGTTCCGAAAGGAGGGCTGCTGGAGCTTGTGGTTCCACGCGGGGTCTTCTTTAGTAGCGGATGCAGGAGGCGTGGAGGGCGTCGATTTGCCCGGCGATGCGGTCCACCACGGCGCAGTCGACCGCGCCGCTGATGCGCATGAGCGCCAGCGAATTTTCGCCGGAAGGGTCGTGCGGGTTGCGCATGTCGTCGATATTGATCCCGGCGTCCGCGAGCGCGCTGCCGATCTGGCCGATGACGCCCGGACGATCCTTGTAGATGAAGAGCACGGCGTTTCCGACCGGCTCGAAGTAGAGCTTGTCGAAATTATTGATGCGGGAAACCATCATGTTGCCTTCGGCGACCGTGCCGCGGACGCTGACGCGCTTGAAATGCGCCGCATCGATCGAGGTGGTGACATCGACCGTAATGGCGTTGCCGTAGCCCTTGGAGGTATCGGTTTCGCGGTTGAAATACTCCACGCCCATCTCCTTGAGATATTCAAGCGCCGCATCGTAGCCCTGCGTACGATCGAAATCGTCGGACAACGCCGCGACAATCTGGACGAGCAACCAGTCGCCGAAGCGCGCGAGGTCGCCGTAGAAGCTGGTTTCGATCAGCTTCATCTGCTTGTTGCCCCCAGCAATGCCGCGGCAGGTGTGCGCCAGCGCGAACGCCAGCTCGGAGTAGGCGCGGTCGAGGCCTTCCGGCACATCGCGGTTGACGACGTAGGAGGCAATGCCTTTGTCGTCGTAGCCGATCAACTGGGTGGCGGAACGCATGGCGGCGTTCAAATTCGCCTCGACCGTGCTCGCGCCCAAATGCGGCAACATGATGTCGGCAATATCGGTGACGGACTGGTTGGCCGCCTCGTCCTTCGGATAAACATCGTTCAGGAAGCGCAGGCCTTTGTCGGCCTTGAGCGCGCGCAGATCGTCTTCGTTGATGATGCCGGCACGGGCGCAGTTGATGAGCGTGGCCCCGTTTTTCATCCGCGCGATGAGCGACTTGTTGATGATGCCGCGGGTGTCGTCGTTCTCCGGCATATGGAGCGAAATGTAGTCGCACTTTTCGAAGATCTTGCCCAGCTCGACGGACTCGGCGCCGAGATCGCGGGCCCGTTCGTCGGACAAGAAGGGGTCGAAGGCCAGCACCTTCACGTCGAAACCGTCCAAGCGCTTGGCCACCAGCTGGCCGATGGCGCCGAAGCCGACGATCCCGACGGTCTTCCCGGTAATCTCCTTGCCCATGAAATTTTTCTTTTCCCATTTTCCGGCGCGGGTCGAGGCATCTGCGGCGATCAAATGACGGGCATCGGCCAGCATCAGGGCAATGACCTCCTCGGCGACGGCGTTGGCGTTGGCGCCGGGCGTGTTCATGACGTCGACGCCCTTCAAACGGGCGTGCTTGATATCGATCGTATTGTACCCGGCGCCCGCGCGGATGACGACTTTCAGCGACGGCATGGCGTCGATGACTTCGGCCGTAACCTTTTCCGAACGAACGATGAGGGCATGGGTGTCGGGGTGCAGGGAAGCGAGGACCGCGAGCTCCTGGGAATCGTCCTGAATGACTTCATAGCCACCGCGCGCGGTAAGGGTCTCGCGGGCAACCGCATCGAGCTTGGTTGGGATCAGCACCTTTTTCATGATTTCCTCTTGTTGGGGTTTAGAAAAGAGAGAGCACACTAAGCAGGCGGGCAAGGGGAATCAAGCTTTGACAATTTCGATTTTTCTGGGAGAGTTTTGCGCCTTGATTGGACACTGCATATGAAGAGAAGCGTATATCTGTTAAACGGCTCGACCCTCCTGCTTGCGGGATGCATGGGCTATCAACCGGGGGGCTCGCGCCCCGAGGGGATCAACACGGTGGCGATGGGCCCGGTCATCAACCGGACCGGCGAGCCCGCCATGGAGCTCCAGATCACCCACGCCATGCGCGACCGCATCCAGCTCGATGGCCGCATGAAACTGGCGAACGAACCGGATAACGCCGACGCGCTGATCGAGATCAAGCTCGTGAAATTCAGCCTCCGCCCGATTGCCTACGACGAAAGCCTTAAAACCACGCCGCGGATTTATCGCATGACCATCACGGGCACCGCCGCGCTGAGGAACACCAAGACCGGGAAGGTGATCTCGGAATCGGACGCCTATGGCGAGGCCACCTTCAACTTTGAAAACGACCTCACCACCTCCAAGCGCGACGCCATGCCCACCGCCGCGGCGGAACTGGCCAAATTCATGCTCGACGACCTGATCGAATACTGGAACTGACCGCAACGGCGGCGAAAACCTCCGGGCGGCACCGCTTTATGCCGAAATGGAACCGCAGCCCGCCGCTCCCGAATTTCCACACAAAAAAAACCCGCTCGAAAGCGGGTTTTTGCAATGGAAAGCCAAGCTTCGGGAAACTAGGCGATCTTGCGCAGGCCATTTGCGGCATTGGTCTTGCGACGCACAGCGGTGTTTTTCTTGATAACCCCCGCCTTGGCAGCCTTGTCGAGCACCGAGCTGTAGACACGCAGGGCTTCTGCGCCAGCTTCGGTATCTTTGGCTTCCAATGCTTCAAGCATGCTGCGACGCGCGCTCTTGACGCGGGTACGCACCTGGACATTGCGGGCATGGCGCACTTCGTTTTGGCGCATTCTTTTTTTGGCGCTCTTCAGATTCGGCATAACAAATCACTCCGTTTAAACAAATTCGTTCCACTTTCTGGAAAAGAAGGTCGAGATAATAGCGGGGGAGCCCCCTAAGTCAACCCGCAAATCCTGCAAAAATTCGCGACTTAACGAACCACGCCCCAATGCTCGCGGAAGGGCCAGTAGACAAAAATGGCCGGCCCCTGGAAATCCGCCCGCGGAACCCCGCCGAAAAAGCGGCCATCGAGACTCATGTTCGGCTTCGTATTGTCGCCCATCATCAAATATTCATCGTCGCCGAGCTGGATAAAATCATCCGCGCTCTGCAGCAACGAGCCCGGAGCAACGTCGTGCCCCCCGTTATAAATCGGGTCGGTGTCGATCGTCCCAAACATGGGCGGATCGGCAACAATCGTTCCGTCGGCCACCAGCCGGCGGTTCTGGATCTGGATTTTTTCGCCCGGCAAGCCCACCATGCGCTTGATATAGAAGGTGTCGGCCCGCACCTGCGGGTGGTCGATGTGGCGGGTATCGAACACGGCGATGTCGCCGCGCTCGGGACTCATGAAGTTGTATTTCAGCTTGTTGACCAGAATGTGGTCGCCCGCGATCACCTTTGCCGAGGCAATCACATCGCCCTTGCGATACGTTTGGGGAATCAGAATGCGGGCCCGGTGCTCGACCTGCTCATAGACGTATTCGCGCATGAAAGACGGCAGCTTGTGATCGACCCCGCCAATGGTCACGACGATTTTGTCCCGATCCTCCCGGAGGTTTTCGAGCGGCCCGGAAACCGTTGCGCGGTATTCCTTATAGGAGGTGCCGGTC
>NZ_JBFJYW010000142.1:0-9527 GCF_041622395.1 Pontiella sp.
TCCCGCCCCAAAAAGTGATGGCGGGCCAGCCGGGTCATTCCTGCTTTTTGGGCTCTTCCTTGAGCTGCAGAACCAGCTTGGGCGAATGGCCGGACTCCTTCGCGTAGAGATAGTAGAAGCCGCGGCCGGACGTGCCCCACAAACCCAGTGTCAGCATCGGGATTTCCGAGGTGCGGATGGTTTCGAGCAAGGCCGTGTTCTTGAGCGGCACCGTCACCCACTCGCCCTCGGTCCAGGCCAGGTTTTTGGCTTGGGCCAGCGGCGGCAGCCAGAGCTTCGAATCGCTGAGGACGGCAACGGTTTTCCCCGGGGCCGCTTCCCATGGCACATCGAAGCTGGCGCTTTTCGACATGGTGGCCTCCCCCTTCTGGGCGGGATGCCCCTTCGCGACCAGATTGCCGCGGCCCTCTCCCCAGGCGGCGTTGTTGGGGGTCTGAACCATGGGGGAGACGGTGAGATCAAGGCCATACCGCCCAACCGTTTCGGCCGGAAGGAACTGCAACTCGGCCGAGAGGATTTCGTTGGTCGCGCTGGAAAGGTCGAAACCGATGAGGGTTCGGCAAATCGGTTGCTGCAGAATGAGCAGCCGGGGATTGGCCCCGCTGTTGCGGTGGAGGTCGTTGGATCGCGCAAACGTGTCCTTGGCCGCTTTCACAACGCATTCCGTTGCGGAGCAGGCGAAAACGGTTGTGGCGAGCATCAGTGCAATTTCGGTCTTCATGGCAACCTCGGTTTCGGATTTGGATCGGCCCGCTGGAATCCCGGGATCTAGCAGGATGGATACCACGCTTTGCCCTCGTTCCGAAAAGGACGGCGGAGCCGACTAAAAAGCAGATTAACGGAAAGACATTCGGGAGAGCAACCTTTACACTCTTCCATTCATAACCCCGGAGAGATCGCAGTGGAGTCTATACCAGCCATAAGCCCAATGATGTGGCTCATCATTGCCGGCGCGGTGATCATCACCGTCGCCGCGCTGATCAACAAAGCCGTCAAACTGACCATGAAGCTGGCCGTCATCGCCGTGATGCTGGTGCTGGTCTTCTACTTCCTGCAACAGGCCGGGATCATTCAATCTGCAACAATGGGACATTGAGATGAAAAAAAGCCTCTTTCTTGTTTTCGCGTTAGCCGCCACGCTTCATGCCGATGAAGGCGTTCTGCTCCAACGCATTATTGCGCTGGAAAAGCGGGTGGCCGAACTGGAGACCAAACTGGCCCCGGTGCTCGAAGAGCAACGCGTCAAGGCGGTGGTTGCCGAGCAAAAGGCCATGGCGCACGAACGCATGCTGCTCGATGCCGAGTTTCTCACGCGGACCGACCTCAACCTCATCGAAAAGACCTACCAAACCGCCAACCAGAATTGGAAAACCGAAGAGGCCAAGAAAGCCGTCGCGTTCCTGGCCGCCCGGTTCCCGACCGCCAACCGCACGGGTTGCGCGGTGCTCGCCTTGGCGCAGGCCGCCGAGGGCGACGAGCAGATCCAGCTGCTGCAACGGGCGATCGAGAAACACAACGGGTGCTTCTACATCACCGGCGTGCAGGTCGGGGCCTATGCCCGGCTCTATCTGGGCATGCGCTACAAGAAGGACGGGAACAACGAAGCCGCCGAAAAGCTCTTCGAAGAGATAAGAACCAACTTCCGCGACGCGGTCGACCATAAAGGCCAGCTGCTTACCGTCCATCTCGAAGGATTGGAGTAGCGACCAAAGCATCCCATTTTTCAATCGACGGAGAACCCAATGACCGAAAAACGAGCCGCGCAGGAACACCGGAGCCAGACGGAATCCACCGGATCCGATTCGCACCTGCGGGCCATTTTCGATGCCATGAACGACGCCGTCTTCGTTCATGACGCCCAAAGCGGCGGAATTCTCGATTTCAACGAGAACGCGCAAACCATGTTCGGGTATTCGCGCGGGCAACTCCTCGAAGCTTCGGTTGGTAGCCTTAGCCTGAACCGGCCGCCCTTTACCGAAGAGGCGGCCTTGGCGCATATGGCCAAAGCGCTTTCCGAAGGCCCGCACCGCTTCGAATGGCAATCCCGCCGATCCGATGGTGCGGTCTTCTGGACCGAAATCAATATGTCGGCGCTGAAAACCCATGGCGCAACCCGCGTGATCGTCATCGTGCGCGACATCCAGGCGCGCAAGCTGGCCGAAGAGGTGAATCGGTTGACCATCAACGATCTCTTGATTGGCATCGTGGTCCATGCCCCCGACACCACCATTCTGCTCAGCAATCCGCAGGCCAGCCAGATCCTGGGGATCGACCGGGACCAATTGACGGGAAGGCCGGCCCTCGATCCGGCGTGGAACTTCGTTCATGAAGACCGCTCGGCTTTGACGGTCGAAAACTATCCGGTCAACCGGGCGATCGCGACGGGACAACGGATTGAAAACCAGATCTTGGGCATCAAAAAGCCCGGCAACGAAGAAATCACCTGGGTATCGTTCAGCGCAACCCCGGTCTTCTCCGAGAACCGGGAACTCACCCGCGTCGTCGTCAACTTCATGGATATATCGGAGCGCAAACGGCTGCAGGACGCGGTCGAAAAAAGAATCATCGCCCTGACCCGCCCGCTCGAAGATCCCGGCGAGATCGCATTCGATGAGCTTTTCGAGCTCCGGGAAATCCAGCGCATGCAGGATGAATTTGCCGCGGCGACGGGGGTGGCTTCCATCATCACGCATCCCGATGGAACGCCGATCACCCGTCCAAGCAATTTCACGCGGTTTTGCAAGGACATCGTCCGCAGCACCGAAAAGGGAAGCGCCAATTGCTTCCGGTCCGATGCCGCACTTGGGTGCCCTCTTCCCGACCGGCCGGTCATCCGGCGTTGCCTCAGCGGCGGCCTATGGGACGCCGGGGCCGGCATCTGCGTGGGCGGACGCCACATTGCCAGCTGGCTGATTGGCCAGGTGCGCGACGAGACCCAGACCGAAGAACACATGCGCGCCTATGCCCGGCAGATCGGCGCCGACGAGACGGCCCTCGTGGAGGCGTTCCATGCGGTTCCCGCCATGCCCTACGAGCAATTCGAGAAAATCGCGAACGCCCTCTACACGCTGGCGAACCAGCTTTCGGCCTCGGCCTTTCAGAATATCCAGCAGGCCCGCTTCATCACCGCGCAGCAGGAGGCCGAAAACAACTACCACACGCTGATCAACCTGGCGGTCGATGGCATCCTCGCCGGCTCCCACGAAGGCATCATCACCGAGGCCAACGAACGCGTGTGCGCCATGCTCGGCCAACCGCGGGACGCGCTTATCGGCAAACATATTGGCCAGTTGCCTTTCACGCGGGCGTGTCTGCAGCGTACGCCCTTCCGCTTCGACCTGCTTGAAGCCGGGGAAACCGTCGTGTCCGAACGGGTTATCGTGCGTCCCGACTCCTCCGAAATCACCGTCGAGATGCACTCCAAGATGATGCCGAACGGCACATGCCAGTCCATCTTCCGCGATGTCACCGCGCGCAAGCAGTCGGAAAAACACCTTCGGGAATTGACCCATATCCAGGGCCTGATTCTCGACAACAGTTCGCTGGGCATCGCGCTCGTCGAAAACAGGGCGTTCAAATGGGTGAATCCGCGCCTGGGCGAGCTATTCAAGATCGAACCCGATAAGATGCCGGGACGCTCGACCCGCATCATCTACTATTCGGACGAGGAATACCGACGGATTGGCGCGCTGGCCTATGAGGAGTTGGGCCGGGGAAACCGTTTCGACCAAAACCTCGAGTTCCAACGCCATGACGGGACGTTGTTCTGGTGCCGGCTCATCGGGAAAGCGCTGGATCCGGAAAACCCGCGCGATTCGGGTTCGCTGTGGATGTTCGAAGATATCAGCAATCGCATGAAATATGAAAACGAGCTGCTACGGCTTTCGACGGCCATCAACCAATCGCCGGAGACGGTAGTCATTACGGATCCGGCCGGAAACATCGAATACGCGAATCCCGCTTTCGAAAAGATCTCCGGCTTTGACCAGCACAGCGTCCTGGGGAAAAATCCGCGCATCCTGAAAAGCGGTCGGCAAGACGCCTCCTTTTATGCCGCACTCTGGAAAACCATCTCCACCGGCAACGTCTGGGACGGCCGGCTGGTCAACAGACGAAAAGACGGCGCACTCTTTACCGAGGAAGCCTCCATTGCCCCGGTCAAGGATTCCAACGGCAACATCACCAACTACGTGGCCGTCAAGCGCGACATTTCCAAAGAGTTGATCCGCGACGAGGAGTTGCGGCAAGCCCAGAAGATGGATGCGGTTGGCCAACTCGCCGGCGGAATCGCCCACGACTTCAACAACATTTTGCAGGGCATCCTTGGGTTCAGCCAAATGCTCGAAATGGGCCTCGACCCGAATTCCGCCGAACACCAAAATGCCCGCGAAATCCGCAACTCGGCCAAACGTGCGGCCATGCTCACGCGCCAACTGCTTGCGTTCAGCCGCAAACAGCCGACCCACTTGGAAATCTTGGATTTGAACCGCGCGATTCATGATACACTGGGCCTGCTCGAAATGCTGCTGGGGGAAACGTGCACCCTGGAGCTCGAGCTGCAAGACGACCTGCCGCAGATCCTGATCGACCCGGGCCAGGTGACGCAAATCCTGATGAATCTGGCCATCAACGCGCGCGATGCCATGCCGGACGGCGGACGGCTTTGCATCTCGACCCAAAGCCACGTTTTCCAGGCCGGGGACGCGGCCCGCATCCCCGAAGCGCGGCCCGGAAAATATCTCTGCCTTTCGATGGCCGATACCGGGCACGGAATGGACATCGAAGTCCAAAAACGGCTTTTCGAACCGTTTTTCACCACCAAAGAAATCGGTCGCGGAACAGGACTGGGGCTCTCCGTGGTCTATGGCATCGTCAAGCAGAGCAAAGGCTGGATCAATGTCTACAGCAAACCGCGCAAAGGCTCCTGTTTCAAGATGTATTTCCCGGTCGCGAATCCAGGCCTTGGGGCTCCCGAACCATCCGCCGGCACGTCCGGCCACATCGACCACCGCGTCATTCTCATCGTCGCCGACGACGCGGAAACGGCGGACCGGATCAAGACGATTCTGCGCAACGGGCACTACGAAACCCTGGTCGTTTCCAAGGCCGAGGACGCCTTGCCCCTATTGAAGGAAAAGCAAGGTCCGATCGACCTGCTCATCTGTGAAGCGGAACTCCCCGGCATGGGCGGCGACACGTTGGCCGAAGAACTGCGGAAAGAAAACCCCGCGTTGCCAATGTTGCTGCTCGGCAACTCCCGGAACCCTGCACATCGCGACAAGCATCGGGTTGAAATGAATGCCGTTTTCATGGATAAACCCTTCACGGCATCCAAACTAATGGTTACGGTCCACCGCTTACTCGAACACCTGCAGTAAAAAGGGCACTATGAAGAAAATCCTGGTTATCGATGACGACCCCAGCGTACAGAAACTGTTTTCCATGTTCCTTGGCAAAAAAGGCTACCAGATCCAAGTGGCCGACAACGGGAAAATCGGCATGGATCTCATGGAACGCGACCAGCCCGACCTGATCATTACCGACATTCTCATGCCGGAAATGGACGGTCTCGAAATCCTCTTGAAAATCCGGAAAACCCGCGCCGACCTGCCGGTTATCGCCATCTCCGGCGGCTCGCGGGCGCTTCCGATCAACTTCCTGAAACAGGCCAGCCTGTTCGGGGCCAAGCATGTGTTCGAAAAACCCGTTCCGCTCAATGTGCTCAACGAAACCGTGCGCGATTTGCTCGGCGAGAATCCTGCGCCCCCCACCGTCGGGAGCAGCTCATGAAGCGCCGAAGTCGGTATTGAGATAGAGGTGCTCCACCTCATCGCGCGCCCACGGGGTTTTACGCAGGAATTTGAGGCTGGATTTGATGCTCGGTTCCCAGTTGAAACACCGGATGTCGATGAGGCTGCCGAGTTCGTCCCAGCCATAGTGGTCGACCAAGCGGATCAGCAGCTTTTCGAGCGTGATGCCGTGCAACGGATTGTTTGGTTGTTCATTCATACGCCGGCCACCCTGCCCGATTCGCGTTGAACCGGCCAGCCATTCCGATAGGATACGCACTTTTCACGAATCAATGGTCACGGAGCTTTCCCATGGCATGGACAGGTAAAATCATCGGCGGGGTCCTCGGTTCGCTGGTCGCCCCCGTTTTGGGCACGGCGATCGGGGCCGTCATCGGCCACCAGTTCGACAAAGGCGTGGACCGGGTCAAGACCGCCGCGCAGACGATCCAGGTGGCCTTCTTCGGCTGCCTCGCCAAAATGGCGCGGGCCGACGGGCAGATTACGAAAGACGAGATCGCCGCCGTCGAAGAGATCATGGCGCGCTTCCGCTATACGGGGCCGATGCGCGAACAGGCGATCGGCATCTTTCGCCGGGCCAAGGACGATCCGCATACGGCGGCGGACTATCTCAACCAGCTTTCCGGCGCCGTCCAGTTCAACCCCCAGATTGCCATGACCTTCATCGCCGCGCTGCATGCCGTTGCATCGGCCGACGGCACGATCCACCCGAACGAACGCGAAATCCTGCTGCAAGCCGAGCGGGCGTTCCGCCTGCGGCCCGGCACGATCGACGCCATGCTCGGCGGCGTCCGCGGCAACACGGCGAACGCACTGGAGAACGCCTACAAGGTGCTTGAGGTTTCGCCCGATGCACCGGATGCGGAGATCAAAAAGGTCTACCGCCAGAAATGCGTCGAGTTCCACCCGGACAAGCTGGCCTCGAAAGGGTTGCCGGAAGAGTTCATGTCCTACGCCCACGACCAGCTCGCCAAGGTCAACGAAGCCTACGATGTGATCAAGAAGGCTCGGAACCTGTAGAACGAGGCGTTACCACAATCACCGCTCAATCTAGCAAGAAACAGCCATCCGAACCATCGTGCTCGTACGCACCGTTGACCAGACGAAGCCCATAGTATCTGCCATAGCCTGTTCCTTCGAAACCATTCCATACACCGATTGAGATGGATTTCACACGCGAGTCGTCTGCGATCTCGAACCTGACGAAGAAATCCCTATTATTATCGCGCGAGGTTTGAACCCGGGAGTTAACCATGCTCGCTAGCGCCGAGTTCGTGATGGCTGGCTGCGCACCCATGTATTCCTCTCGCACTTCGGCGATTTCAACTCTGCCTACACCCGCACTGATATCGGCTGGATTCTCTTTGATGTATTGCATCAACACACTTTCAGCAACCGCGATGAGCGATTGATCGTGTTCCACGATTTGATCCACTTCAGTGATTGCAACGCGTGCTTTAATGTTCGCCAGTATGGCTGCAGAAATATTGTTCGTTCGGCCATACTCCTCCCAGTTGAAGTCTGGTTTTTTCATCGCTTCTTCATCAATCACCAACGGTTTCTTTCCAATTACCCCCTGTTGCTCGGGGGGTGTGGGTTTCCGGCAGGAAGCACACAAAACTGCGATAGCGATGACCATAGGCATGAATTTAATTTGCTCTCTCCTTATTTCTCAACGACCTAAAAACCGGTCTTTTCTTTGGCGCAGTTCGGCGAATTCCGCAACGGACTCGACGCGCAGGAACGGGTTGGTTTTCTTCTCTTCGGCCAGCGTGGCGAAGAGGGCGGCGGCGGGATCGGTGCGGTAGAGATCGAGCCGCGCCTGCATGGCGGCGTTGCCCGGTTCCACCGAGAGAGCGAATTCCATGTTTTCGACGAGATAGTCGTGGCCGCCGAACACCACCGTTTCATCCGGCAGAGCCTTGATGGCTTGCAGGCTTTCGAAATATTGCTGTGCCGTTCCGCCCAGGATGCGGCCGCAGGCGCCGTTGATGAGGGCATCGCCCGTGAACAGGATGCCGAGCTCCGGGAAGTGATGGCACTTGTGGGTGGCGACATGCCCCGGGGTGGAAAAGGAACGGCAGACGGTTCCGAGCATTTGAACCGTTGCCGATTCGACCGCCGGGCTGGTCGAGAGCACCCCGAGCCGCTCCTGGATGGCGCGGCACCCGCCCACATGGTCTTGGTGCGTGTGGGTAATCAAGATCTCTCGCAATTGGAGCCGTTCTTGTTCCAGCGTCTGGAAAACGGGCCCGGCCTCGCCCGCATCGATCAGCACCGCCTGCCCATCGCGGCAAACGAGATAAACGAAGTTATCGGCCAGCACCGGCACCGCCAGCACCTCGTATTCACCAAACTCAAACCGTGTTGTTTTCATGCGCCGATTGAACCATGAAGCGCGCGGGGTTGCAACAATCCAACAGGCAACCTACCAGCGCAGCACCATGAGCGCGGCGGGCGGAACCGTGATGTCCATTTTCGCGCCCAGGCGCATG
This sequence comes from Pontiella sp., assembly GCF_041622395.1. Classification (NCBI taxonomy): domain Bacteria; kingdom Pseudomonadati; phylum Kiritimatiellota; class Kiritimatiellia; order Kiritimatiellales; family Pontiellaceae; genus Pontiella; species Pontiella sp. The sequence goes on from NZ_JBFJYW010000142.1 coordinate 8,306, forward strand.
TGCCCCACCCGCTTGAACGAAATATTGTCCGGGTCCGCTTCGTCGTTTTCATCGAACGGGTTGCCGTTGCGCGGCGCCGCCACCCAGATCTCGGCCGGCTTCGACGGGATCGGCATCCCTTTCATCCGCAGCTGCACGTTGACCGCCTCGCCCGCACGGGTGTTGGTGAGAACGACCGATCCTTCGCGCGCGCTGTTCGATTTGGAGGCCGAGGCGAATACGGGCGGCAGCCCGTGGGAGCGGCCGCCCTCCACTTCGGTTTCCACGAAGACATCGCACGAAAGGCGCGAGAAGGCCGCAATGGCAAATGCCTTGGATCGGACCAGCCCGCTCTCGTCGTACATCGACGAGCGGTTATTGAGGAAGAGCGAGTGGATCATGATGCAACCCACGTCCGCGCCGTGGTCGTTGATGAGGCTGTGGTAGACGGCGGCGTTGCCGAAATAGCCATTTGCGCCGTATTCGCTGAACCACAACTTCACGGGTTCTTCCAGCGCGGAATTCCGATAGCGCTCCAGGTTTTGCTTGTGGTGCTCCACGGTTTTTCCAATCGCGTGGCAGGTGGACATCACCAGCCGGTAGCCCTCTTCAAGATCCATGTTCTTTGCGGCCCGCGCGCTTGGCGGATAGTAGTGCCGGCTGACGCCATCGTACGGGAGGTTGTTTTGCGCCATGACCTCGTAGAACGAGTCCTTTTCGAAGCACGACAGCACCAGGATCGAGGGGTCCACCGCTTTCATTGCTTTGTAATAATCGACATAACCGGGCTGGGGCCCCGTCGTGTAATCCAGATAAATCAGCTTCCCTTCTTCCGGCAGCGCCCCATGGCGGCCGTCGCCGAAGCGGATCTCGCCTTTGACGGGATCCAGCGTGAAGTGCCGATCGCTGGCGGACGAAGCCTCGAACGTTTCAACGCGCGTCCATTCGGTCTCGTCGATCACGAGGCGGAACGGGTCGTTGTCGTCGACGGGCGGAAACTTGACGTAGAAGGTCTGGCCGGGTTCCCGGGTCGTGGCGCAATGCTCGTCGCGCCAGGAAGTCGACGTCGCGGCGCGCTGGCGCCGGAACGGCTTCGTTCCGCCAAAAACATAGCGCGAGGCATCGCCGAAGGCCAGCGTCCCGCCCATGTTGGTGATTTCATCGTGTTCGACATTCGCGCTGCCGCGGGCGGCATCGCCTTCGGTTGGGTACGACCCCCAGTTGAGCTCCCAGTTGCCATAGA
>NZ_JBFJYW010000143.1:0-9483 GCF_041622395.1 Pontiella sp.
CATGTCGAGCCAGGTGGCGATCCGTTCGAACTCCTCGGTCGTCATCGCGCTGCTGTTGTGGCCGGACAAAATCTGGGCCATCAACGGGCTGGCGTGCGAGCCCCAGCTCTTGGCCTGCTGGATCTCGGCCGGGCCGGCGCCGATGCGCCCGGTGTAGCCTTTGTTATTGAGTTCGGTGTAGGAGGCGTTGAAGAAGAGACCCTTGTCGCCCGCCAAAATCAGCGTGCCGGATGCCGCGCCGTCGAAATCGTGGCACGGCATGCAGTGGGCGTCGAAGACGGGTTGCACTTCGGTCAGATAGCCGAAGTTGCGCGCTTCGCCATACCATCCGTCGAGCTGGCTCGGCTCGCGCAGGGTGGCCAGCGGCAGGGAATTGGTGCCATAGGCCGGAGGGGCCATCGTGCGGTCGTCGTGGCAGCCGATGCAGCCCTGGTTTTCGCCGGGCTGGATGATCGTTGCCGTGCGCATCGACTGGACCATCATCTTGTTTTCGTCCAGCAACTGGAAGAAGAGGAAGGTGCTCGACGGCGCATTGAAATGGGCCGAACCGTCTTCTTCGACCGGCACCGTCCCGAGAATGCGCTTGTTCTGGAAGTTGTGCCAGTTCATGCCGGGCGATTCGCGCCCCTGGCCGCTCCACTGGGCCACCGGAACAAAGTCGGTTTTGTTGGGCGCGTCGATGACGCGGAGATATTTGACGTCGCCGCGTTCAACGCCCTCCATGTGGGTGCCCTCGTAGACATCCTGCACATAGAAGCGCCCATCGGCGCCGTTGTTCTTGCGGTAGACCGTCACATCGTGCGGCGTGGTGCGCGGGGCGAGCGGCATCGGGTCGAAACAGCCCCAGGTTCCGGCGCCTTCGCTGTACAGCAACTTTGATTCCCCTTCGGTATCCAACAGATAAAGGCCCATGTGGGAACTGCCGCCGGTGATCTCGCGCGAACAGAGGAAATAGCGCCCGCCCGCTCCGGTGTCGGGGTCCAACAACGGCCAGGGATCTTCATGACGAATCGACGTATTCTTGAACCGGTCGAAATCCTGCCCGGCGGTTTTCACCCAGCTCTCCAGCCCTTCCGGCCAAGTGCGCACCACCGGATCCGCGCCGTCGACGCCCTTGCGGCGGTCGATCAGCGCAATGGCGCCCCACGGCACGTCGTGGCAGGAACTGAAGGTGCAGATCGTGTAGGGCGTGCCGGGAATCACCTGCCCGTCGAGCACCCCGCCGGGGCTCGTCGTGTTGTTGCCGTAGTAGATGGCGTGCCCGGTTCCGTCGGGATCGCAGACCCACAGCCCCTGCGCATCGCCGAAGTTGCGGTCCACATATTCCCAGCGCGAATACATGATGCGCCCATCGGGCATCAGGCTCGGATGATCTTCGAACAGCGTGCTGCGCGCAATCTGGTTGATGTTCGCCCCGTCGGCATCCATCTTGTGGAGGTTCGCCGAAATATGGCGGTTGCAGCCGATATACTTAATCTCGCGCGTCGAGGTGAAAACAATGTCGCCGTCGGGCATGTAGATCGGGTCGAGATCGTCGACGTCCGCCAGCGAAGTCAGTTGCTTGAGCCCGGAGCCGTCGATGTTGATTTCGTAGATGTGATGGCTGTCCGCCGTATTCTTGCGCATGGAAAAGACGATCTTCTCGCCGCTGAAATGGACGTCGGGATCGCGGATCATGCCCTCGGAGGTTTCCAGCAGGGTGGTCACCGCGCCGGTTGCGGGATCGAAAATCTTGAGCGCGGCCCCCGGCCGGTAGTCGCCGGTGTTGAATTCGTTCGTGCACGACGGGAAAAAGGTGGCCGTGTTATGGTGATCCCGATCGTACTGCCGTCGGTAGATAAACAGGATCGGGTCGTTCAGCCCATCGGCCGACACGGGCTCGGCCAGCTCCTGCGAGTAGGTTGCCGCCCAGGCATCGCTCACCGGAATAAATGCCAGCGGACTGTCGAGCACGCCGTCATCCATGGTCCAGACGATATTGGCTTCCGAGTCGAGTTCAAACAGCGGCTCACCGTCTGCCCCGGAATCATGTCCAAACCAGTTTCCCATCATCGTATGGCCGTTATCCAAACGATACGCACAGGTTCCGAAGACCAAATTCACATCGGGAATATCGGCCGGCGCGACATCCCAAATTTCAGTCCCGGTCGCATCGAATTCAGTGATTCCCAGCTCGTGGCCGACCAAGGTGTGGCCGTTGTCGAGCCGTACGCCGCGATAGGCGCTGCCGCGAACCGCAAACTCGGCCAGCAGTGCGCCGCCGAGGGAATACTCGCGCACCGTGTCGTCGCCCAGATGCGCCACCAGCAGCGTATCGCCGGGGGTGAGCGCGATGTTCCGCATCGTGGAGTGCCCCGTGGCCGTGGAAACCGTTTCGAAGCTGCTTTCGACGGTACCGTCGGCCGCAACGAAAAGGATTTCCCCCGCCGTGCAATCGCCCACGATGGTGACGTCGCCATCGCGCACCGCGCCGAAGATTTCATTGGCGCTGGAGAACGACCAGACGATCTCCTTGGCCTGGTTGACCTCCACCAGCAGATTGCGGCTGCTCGTCAGCAGGAGATTGCCGTTGTCCAGCACCTCCACCGAGTAGGGATCGACGGCGGGATATTCCCAGACCAGCTCCTGGTAGCGGTTGAAGACCATCACCTTATCCAGGCCATCGTCGCCCACCACGAAGGCGGAGTCGAGGGCCTGGGCCGTCAAGGCGCCGCATAACATCGTTAAACAAAGCATCGTTTTCATCGTAAAGTTTCCTCTTAAGCGCAATTGCATCGGTGTTTTAAAGTGAGTTCACGTATTCGACGAGGTCGGCGATCTCGTCGTCGGTCAGTCCCGAGGTACTGCCATGGGAAAAGACCTCGAGCACGTCGTTGATGGTCTGCGCGCGGCCATCGTGCAGATAGGGCGCGGTGCGCCAGACTTCGAGCAGGCTCGGCGTATCGAACGGGCGCGTCTCGTAGGCCGTCGAGGTTCCCACATCATGCAGCGACTGGTCGGTCAGATAAGGGCCGCTGTGGCAATAGGTGCAGCGGGCGGTGAAGATCGCCTCTCCGCGGGCGGCCGCTTCGCTCAGCTGCCCGGCGACCAGATAGGGGCTCGGCACGGGTTGCAGCGCCTTGAGAAACGCATCGACGTAGAGATTCTCATCGCCCTTGAATTTCACGTAATGGCTGAACAGCAAGCCGGCCGTCACCGAGGTTTCGGCGTTGGGGCGGACCCCGGTCCAGGTCGTCGGCGCGGTATAGTGGGCATACAGCAGGCTCTTGACGTTTTTGGCGTTGCCGAAGCCGTCGTTCAACTCATCCCAGTTGAGCCCGTCGGCGCGCACGCCCGGGTGGCAGCTGGAACAGCTCTGCCACTGCTGGGCGCTCAGCGTGGCATCGTGGAAATACTGGTTCCCCAAGCGCACCTCCGTCTTGGGCATGGCCCAGCCGATGGCGATTTCCTGCGCGGCATATTCCTGCCCCTCGGTCACATCCGCAACGGCGAGCGAATCGCTGAAATAGTTGGAGGCATAGACCTTCGTGCCCACGATCGCCAGGTCCTGCGGGCCGTTGCCCGGCAGCGGCAGGCGGCGGCGGAGCCCGGCCAGATAGGCGAGATTGTCGCAGACGTTTCCGGAGGCGGTTCCCAGCTTGGTCAGCAGCCCCGGCCAGTCGATCGCGCTCAGCTCGTGGGTCCCGGCGTGGGCCAGGCACAGCTGTTGGCCGTCCGCGGTGAACCCGATGCCCCAGGGGTTGGCCGCGCCCTCGTCCAGGTCGTCGACCATGACGGTGTTGTAGAGCGTCTCGGAGCCGATATCGACGATGCTCAGGGCCGAGGTGTTTTGCCAGCCGCGGAAAAGCTGCGTGGCCGGAACGCGGTAGCGCCCCAGCGTGTGGCCGACGACGGCATAGCTGCCGTCCGGCGAAACCGCCAGATCGCGCAGGCTGTGCGATCCCGGCGGCAGGACAATGTTTGCGGTGACCAAGCGGGATGCGGTATCGATTACGCTGACGGAAGCCGCGACGCCGGTTTGGGTGGAGGGCTGGTGCGGCAGCAGGTTGGCCACCAGCAGCTTGGTTCCGTCCGAAGAGAGGACCGCCGCGAAGGGTTCGCGCAACACGCCGATCCGATCCGCGACCGTGCCGGCGGCGAGATCGACCACCGCGACGGATTTGGTGAATTGCTCGCAGACATAGAGCACGTCGCCGGCGGCCAAGACGGGGGCGCGCGGCGAATGGCCGACCGGAATGGTTTGGGTCACCGTGCGCGAGGCGGTATCGACCACATAGACGACGCCGGCGGAAACCCCGGCGGTGACGTAGAGCGTGCTTCCGTCCGACGAAAGCGCCAAGCCGGACGGATCCTGCGGCAGGGCGATTCCATCAACGAGAATATCGGCGGAGAGGTCGACGATGCCAATCCGCGCGGCGGTGGATTCGGCGACATAGAGCAGGCCGCGGTCCGCATCGGCCACCAGCGCCGACGGGGAGAGGTATGCATCGCGCTCATCCGAGAAGATCATGCCCAGCGCGGTTGCGTTTCCGAGAACGGCATTGGCGGGCTGCTGAAGCACGAGGGAGAAACTCTCGTCGCTTTCCTCCTCCGTGTCGCCGTAGATCGGGACGAAAATCTGCAGTTGCGTCTGGCCGGCCGCGAAGGTGCGGTCGCCGCTCTGGGCGGCATAGTCCGCCGATGCGACGGCGGAGCCGTCGACCGTGGAGAAGCTAAACGTGATGGGCGCCGGATAGGCGCGGGACAACCGGACGGTAAAGATGGCCAGCGACGAGCCGGAATCGCCCTCCACGATCTGGACGGGATCGACCGACAGGATCGGATAGGACGGGGTGAAGCTTTGGAGGTCGGTCCAGACCATGCCGAATTGGTTCGATGCGGCGCAGCGGTAGACATATTCCGTATCCGTCGTCAAATTGGTAACCTGCGTCGAAAACGCCCCGATCTCGCGGACGCCGAGGTCGGCGAGTTGCGTCCAGCCTGGCAGGGACGTTCCGCCGTCGGATTCGCCCCAGCAGATCCAGACCTGCGTCGGCGCGCCGCCCGTGCTGACCAGCGTGCCGGCCAGGGTTGCGGCGTCCACGTACAGATCCAAAACGCCATCCGGAAGCGCAATCATCGGCGAGCTCCCCAGCAGGCTGGTGATCGTCAGCTCGGCAAGCCCGATGTTTCTGTCGGCGGCCGGCGCAGCCGCATCGCTCTGATCATGGATTTCAAAATAGATCTCGCCGTTCGCATCGGCCGTGACATTCGTCAGCGTGGCAAAACAGCTGCCCTCGTTGACCGTATCGGTCTGGGTTTGCGATCCGCATACCCACGTGGCCCCGAAGTCGGCGCCATTCAAGGCCCCTCCGAAAATATCATACGGCATATGGGCCCCCAGGCCGCTGATCGTGACATAAAAGCGGTCATCCCCGGTACCGGCGTTTTGGAGGGCATCGGAATAGATGGACACCTCGCTGCTTCCGCCCAGCGCGGAGGCATCGGAAAACGTAGTGGCTTGGTTTTCGATGCCGGCAATCTGGATCGAAACGCCCGTGTCGGCGCCGTCGGCGAAATTGACCAGGTTCGAAACGGTCACCGTTCCGGTTCCGGAAAAGTGATTCCAGTTGGAGGCCGTCGAAACGATCGTGCCGAAATCGATTTTGATTTTCATTGCGGCTTGCTCCGCCACATCGAACGTCAAACCGCTGATGGACGATCCGCCGGTCGACAACCGCCGCTGCGAATCGATCGTAAAGGTTCCGGTCGTGCCATCGGTCACGGCGATATCGAAAAAGACCATGCCCGTTCCGGAAAGGATCGGCAGGGCGGTGGCCTCGACGGCCGTTCCGCCCTCGAAGGAGATGCGCAATCCGGTGGGGTCCCATCGGCCGTCGGTATTGCCTTCGGGCCCCGCCATCAACCCGACCCGGAAAGTCTGCGAAGCGGAGTCGTCGATCGTAAAGGTCAACATCTCATTCCAGGCCCCCGCGCCGGCGTTGGCATTTGCGACGGCAACCGCCGTGGCGCCGAAATCGGCGACCGAGGCGGCAATCGGCTGGGACGGATCATCATAGAGCGGATACGAGGTGTACTTGGAAATCGAAATAAAATTTGCGCCGGCCGTGAAAGCTGAGACGAAAGACGGATTGGAATACTCGGTGGCATCGCCGAAGAGAGCGTGTCCGCCGCCGCTTACCGCGGTTCCGCCGAAAACGATGTAGCCCGCGGTTCCGTAGGCGTCGTCGCCATCAGGATCGAAGCTCTTTTGCGTTCCGGTGGAGCGGAACCCGGCGACTTCCGCGCCGGAAATGTCGTAGCCGGAGCCGTCGCCCACCGCCGTGATGGTTACCGCCGCCTGCGCGATCGCGCCATAGGCCAGCAAGCCAACCATCGACAGGATACGTAATGATGTTTTCATATGCTTTTCCCAGTCCTCTTTCCTGCGTTAAAAAATCGGGCATCGCCTTTGAGCGCGGGCGCGGCGGTGCCGCCCCTTCCAGCATGCGGTGCGGAACCCGCGTTCCTGCTCAATGGAATGAAGGCGTCTTCCCTCGATAACCTTTTCCAATGGAATAGGCTATGGTGCCACAAACCGAAAACTTTGCACATACCCGGAAAAGGGTATTTTCGGGATGTTTGTTGAACCGGGGCCGAACGGGGTGGTTTTCGGGCGGTTTTGGCACCCCCCGCGCCAACGGATCAGGGATTGAGCTCGATGCGGTAGAAGGCGTTGGTGGCCTCCGGCATTTCGACGGACACGGCCGTTTGGTTCGAAACCGCATGGGCCGGAATATAGGAGACCGCGACCTGCCAGAGCTCAACGGCATCCAGCAGGTTGGTGCCCGCCAGAACGTTGTAGGTGGTGCCTGGGGCGGAGGGCCAGCTCAGGCTGAAGGCGGAGGAACCCGGCACCATTTTCGCGCGAAATGCCTCGGCGGCACTCCGCGGGTCGATATTCAGGCGGATTTCGGTGGCGTCGTCGCTGCCGTCGCCATCGGTGTCGGCGGCGGCCGGATCGGTCTCGTCATCGTCGAGCAGGCCGTCGGCGTCGGCATCTTCGAGCATATCGACCAGCCCGTCGCCGTCGCTATCCACCAGATCACGGCCATCGACCGAATAATCGATGACGAAGGGATCGTCTTCCAGCGGCCGGGCCGGCTTGGCAATTTGTTCCGGATTGTGGGTCGGCCACAACGGGCCGTAGATGCCCCACGAATGGTCGAGTTCCCGCGCCATGGCGCGGGCCATTTGCACGGTTTTTTCGGGCATGGAAGCGACCAGGTTGCTTGTTTCGTAGGGATCGGCGGCCAGGTTGTAGAGTTCGAAGGGGGTGCTGAAATCGGGATAGTCCTCGTTCGTCACCCCTTCGGCGGCAATGTCGTCGATGTGGTAGCGGTAGACGATTTTCCAGTCGCCGTCGCGGAAGCAGGTGAAATAGTTGCTGCGGTGCTCGTGCGGCATGTGGCGCAGGACTTTCTGGGGGCGGTGCGTGCCGCCTTCGCCGCGCAGATAGGGCGTCAGGTCGAACCCGTCCATCTCGGGGACGGCGGCACCCACCGCCGAGAGGATCGTCGGCGCGATGTCCTCGACCGTAACGATATCGTGCTCCACGCTGTTTGCCGGGATCGGCAGCGCTTGCTGGAAGGCGTTGCCCGAATTGGGCGAGGCCCACGCCGCCAACAGCGGAACCCGGATGCCGCCCTCGTAGGTGGAGCCCTTTTTGCCGCGCATGGGAAAGTCGTCGAACGCGGTTCCATTGGCCCCGTATTCGTCGGACAGGGCGGGCGAATCGCTGCCGTTGTCGCCGAGGAAGATGATCAGGGTGTTTTCCGCAACCCCCAGCGCCTCCAGCTTGGCCAGCACGGCCCCGAGCGAGTTATCGACGCTTTCGACCATGGTTCCGAACTTGGCATGGTTGTCGTTGTAGGCCCCGCTGTAATCGTTGACGTAGTCGGATGCATAGTAGAACGCGGTGTGGACGTCCCGATAGCAGATGTAGCCGAAGAAGGGCACTCCCGTCGCCACTGCGGCTTCGAGCATGGTCTCGGCCTTGGGCGTCAGGACGGTCGCCTTGTACAGGTCGCTGTCGCTCGCATCGAATCCGATGGCCGTCGGCTGCTGCGTGTGGCTCATGTGATCCTTGCCGAGGTGGAAGGTATAATATCCGGCCTCCTTCAGCAGCTGCGGGAGCGTCAAGTCGGAGCCGTCCATGCCCAGCCAGCGCCAGTGGTTCGGGCCGCGGTGGGTTTTGATGGCAAAGGAGGCGTTGTCGACGGTTTGGTAGACATTCAGATGGTGGGTCACGCCGTGGCGCGGGGTGTTGAAACCCGTCATCAGGCTCACGCGGGTCGGGCTGCACATGGGCATGGCATAGGTCTGGGAGAACTTCATGCCGTTGGCCGCGAGCGTTTCCATGTTCGGGGTGTGGTAGAAGTCGTTGAAGGCCGTGTGGAGTTCGTTGCCGGAATCGGTATACGAATCGTAGGCAAAGGGCACCGAGGTATCCATCGGTCCGAAATCATCGACCAGCATCAGCAGGATGTTGGGCCGGTTCGCCGCCAGATTGAACCGCCAGTCGGCTGTAACGGTTTGCGTGCCGCGCGAGGCCGTCAGCGTATAGGTTCCGGCGGCATTCACCACCAGGTTCGTCTGCCCCGCCGGCGGCACCGCACCGATATCCGGGGCAATCGAAACGGCGGTTGCATTGGTCACGTCCCAGGAGAGCGTTACCAGCGTACCGTTCGTGTCCACCAGATGGGTATCGGCAGAAAAATCATTGATCAGCAGCTCCGGCGCGCGGATGGTCACGGCTGCCGAAGCGGAATGCACTTCGTTCGAGGCCGTCAGGGTGAAGGTGGTTTCGGCATGGACGACCACGCTGGTCTGCCCGATCCCGCCCACCGTGATCGGCAGCACGTCGCCGATGTCCGGGCTGATCGAGAGGGCCGTCAGATTGGTGGACACGTCCCAGGAGAGCGTCACCACCGTTCCGGTGGGGTCAAACTGATCGGTGTCGGCGGAAAAACCATGGATCGCCGGCAGCTCGCCGACCGACGAGGAGAAGCTCAGGGTCGAGTCGTCCCAGAAGCCGTTGCCGCCGCCGGGTCCGAGTTTGGTATAAACGCCGAAAAAGGGATCCGTCCCGACGACCGGGCTGCCGGTCTCGACCGTCCACAAGAAGGTCCAGGTGGTGAAGGAAAACGAATCCGGATTGTCTTCGGTCGGCGGATAGTAGTTCACGCCGGACAGGGCGTTAAACTCCGCGACCATGTTGTTCTTGGCCGTTTCCGCGTCGTCGCTAAGCGTGGAGAAGAAGCCGGCGACACAGCCCTGGTCCGTATTGCCCCCCCCGGAGATATCGTTCAGACCGACAAACCCATCGGCGATGTCGGTGGCGCCGACCCGGGCGGATAAGAGGTACGTGCCGGGCTGGATCGTCGACGGCAGTCCGGCGCCCGCGAGATCCGAATAGGTGAAGTAGTAGAGGCCGTCGCGCTC
>NZ_JBFJYW010000144.1:0-9465 GCF_041622395.1 Pontiella sp.
CGCCTGTTTTGCCGCTGATCGTAATTCTTACACCGCAGGGATGTTTGAAATTCCGTTGGCTACCTTTGCCGCTCCGGTCTATAAAACCGGCTTTCTTCAAGTCCTGAATCAATTCGCGGATCTTACGTGGTATGCGGAAATGATACTAAAGTAGTATCAATATGTCAACGCGCGTTTGTCTTGGCTTCCGGTGGATTTGAATTAGTTTGTCCCCAATCAGTTTGTCGAAAACAGGAGATTCCATGCCCGAACTACCGGAAGTTGAAACGATCGCGCGGCAACTGCGGGCGCGGGGCGTCGAGGGGAAGACGATTCTCTCGGCCAAGGTATGCTGGGCCAAGATGGTTGAGCCGTTGTCCATCGCCGCGTTCTCCCGGGCCATCGAAGGAACAACGATCGTGCAAATTTCGCGCGTGGGGAAGTGGATGCTTTTTTCGCTGTCGTCGGGCCAGACGATCATGATCCATCTGCGGATGGCGGGATCGTTTTCGATGAAGCAGGGGAGCCATGACCGTTTGGTCCTCAAGTTGTCGGACGGATTGAACCTCTACTACCGCGACACCCGGAAATTCGGGCGATGGAAATTGGTGGATGATCCCAATGAAATCCTTTCGCAGCTCGGTCCCGACGCGCTGACGCCCGCCTTCTCGCAAACCTATTTCATCGAAGCGATGCGCAAGCGGCACCGCATGATCAAGCCGCTGATTCTCGACCAGTCGATCGTGGCCGGGCTGGGGAACATCTATGCCGACGAGGCGCTGTGGGAATCGAAGGTGCATCCGGAACGGATTTCGGATTCTTTAACGGATGCGGAATTGCTGGCCCTATTCAAAGCCATCAAGCAGGTGCTGACGGTCGGCGTAAACAATCGCGGCACCTCCCTGGGCGATGGAAAGACCAACTATCGGCAAGTGGACGGCGAGACCGGGGAAAACCGGGCCGTTGTAAACGCCTATGGACGGGGCGGGAAGCCGTGTCCGCGCTGCAAAAATCCACTCGAAAAGACGGTTGTCGCCCAGCGGGGAACCACCTTCTGCCCGGCGTGCCAGACGATTTAGTCCAATAAAAACGGGGGATTTGACGAAAAGGTTAAAAAAGCATCCACATTCCTGTTTACAAACGGAACGGGAATGGTACTGTTTGTTCCGTTGTTTGGAAACGATAACGGTAAAGGAGATTAAAATGGTTAAGATTGGTCAAGAAGTGCCTGAGTTCAAAATGGCCGCATTTCAGAACGACGAAATCAAAGACATCAAGCTGTCCGACTACAAAGGCAAGTGGGTCGTGATTGTTTTCTATCCGGCCGATTTCACCTTCGTCTGCCCGACCGAACTTGAAGACGTGGCTGCGCTCTACCCGAAATTCCAAGCCGCCGGCGCCGAGGTGATCTCGGTCAGCACCGACACCGCCTTTGTCCACAAGGCTTGGCACGACGAGTCTGCCGCAATCGGCAAGGTTAACTACCTGATGGGTGCCGATCCGACCGGTGCCGTAAGCAAGCTGTTCGGCGTCTATATCGAAGAAGAAGGCTTGGCCCTGCGCGGCACCTTCATCATCGATCCCAACGGCGTGCTGAAGACCGCCGAAATCCACGACCTCGGCATTGGCCGCAGCGCTGCGGAAGCCCTCCGCAAGCTCGAAGCCGCAAAATTTGTACACGAACACGGCGACCAGGTTTGCCCGGCAAACTGGACGCCCGGTGGAGATACCCTCACCCCGGGTCTCGACCTCGTAGGAAAAATCTAACTTCCCCTGGTTAGTTAACACCCCAAGCAAGGGGGCGCGGTGCAATGCCGCGCCCCCTTTTTCATTGGGTTCCCGCCTCATCCCGGCGAGCGGCGCGCACTTGCCGGGCCCTCGCCCCAAGGTAAATGGTTTTCTTGCTCGCCCGCCGCGTGCCGGTTTCGCTTTACTGCGCCGCGTTATGTTCATTGATACCCACGTACATTTTGACCGGTTCGTGAAGGATGGTTCCTTTGCGGAGATTTTGGAGCATGCCAAGGAAGCGCAACTCCATGAAATGGTGGCCATTGGCGGATCGGCCGAGGCCAATGCACTGTCGCTGAAACTGGCGGAGGAATATCCGGGCCGGATCTTCGGCTGCGCAGGCTACGACCGCGACGAGGCGACCGAAGGCTACGACCTTTCCGCCCTGCGGGAGCAGGTGGCCCATCCGCTGGCGAAGGCGGTCGGCGAAACCGGATTGGACTATTATTACACGGCCGATACCGCCGCCGAGCAGAAAAAACTTTTCAACGAAAACCTGGCGCTGGCCGTCGAGTTTGAAAAGCCGGTGGTCGTCCATAGCCGCGATGCCGACGCGGATACCATCGCCTTGCTGAAGGATTATGCCCGTGCCTGGAAGGGGGAGCCGGGGCGTTGCGGCGTACTCCATTGCTTCACCCGCGACACCGCATTTGCGCGGCAGGTGCTCGATCTGGGCCTGATGATTAGCTTCAGCGGCATCGTAACGTTTCTCAACGCCGATCCGTTGCGCGAAGTGGCAACCTATGTCCCCGACGACCGCCTGCTGATCGAAACCGATTCGCCGTATTTGGCCCCCGTGCCGATGCGCGGCAACCGTTGCGAGCCGGCTTTCGTGGTTCATACCGCTAATCGCCTTGCCGAACTTAGGGGTTGTTCGGTAGACTTCATGGCGAATTTAACCGCAACGAATGCGCGGACGCTGTTCGCCCTTTAAAATTCGAGGATTGCAAATGAGATTTTTATTGATGTTGCTGGCAACCGCCTCCGTGGCGGTTGCCCAAACCAATCAAGTTGCCGAAGCCGACGAGGCCGTCCGGGTCCGGGTTACGGGCGACCGCGTCAGCCTGCGCGCCAAACCGAGCCTCGAAGGCGAGTTGCTCGACCGCGCCATTCGCGGCGAGGAGATGGTTTTTTTCGGCCAAACCAACGGATGGGTGGCGGTCCAGGCCCCCGATAGCCTGAACTTTTGGGTGGCGGCCGAATACATTCAGAACGGGATCGTTATGCCGAAGAAGCTGAACGTCCGTTCGGGGCCGAGCATCAACTACAACGAGGTGGCCATCCTCGAGCGGGACGACACGGTGTCGGTCCGCGGGGAGTTCAACGACTGGCTCAAGATTGCGCCGCCCCTCGGTAGCCGCGTGTGGATTAGCGAGGATTATGTCGAGTTCGTCGAACCGCCGAAGCCCGAGCCGATGGTGGTGGCGGAGGAGCCTCAATCCGTGCCGGAACCCGTGGCCGAGCAGAATCCCGAACCGCAAGAAGAGCTGTCTCCGCTGATGCTGGTGCTCGACGAGGCCAAGCCGCAGGGGAAGGTTGACCGGATTCCCGGCATCCTGCGCCGCGCCAACCCCGGTCTCTACAAGCTGGTGCTCATCGCCGGGGAAATCGAGGAGCCGATCTGCCTGGTGCGCGGCCGCGAAAGCCAGCTGGAAAAGCTGCTCAACCGTTCCCTGTTGATCGAGGGCAAGGTGTATTGGGTCAAGGACGTCAATCTGCCGGTCATCCAGCCCGATAAAATCAACCTCGACCCGATTATCAAAGATTAGGTCCACGGTCGCATGTCCGGTAGGCACAGCGCGGAAGGGGGGAATCGGATGGCCTTCGACCGCGCCAAGCGCGCCTTCCTGGATATGGTCTATCCCCGCAACTGCGTCGGTTGCGGGATTTCTTCGCCGGAAACGTTCCGCTTTATCTGTTGGGACTGCTGGTCCGATGCCGCGAAGGTCGAGCCGCCGTTTTGCGGCTTGTGCGGCGACCCGGTGGCGGGGGCGGTCGACCACGGGTTCATCTGCTTTTCCTGCTCCGCGAAAAAGCCGGCGTTCGACGGGGCCCGGTCGGCCGCGCGCTATGAAGGCGTGGTGGGCGAGGCGCTTCGCCAACTCAAATACGAAAAGGCGATCTGGCTGGCCCCCGACCTTGCCGAAATCCTGCGCCACTGCCTGATGGCCGAATATCCGGGCCAAACCTTCGACCTCATCGTCCCGGTTCCGCTCTACCATGTGCGCCGCCGGGCGCGCGGCTACAACCAGTCCGCGGTGCTGGCTCAGGAGCTCGCAAAGCGTATCGGCTGCCAAACCATCCCTTCCATGCTGCGTCGAATTCGCCCCACCGCGACGCAAACAAATTTGACAGCTCCGATGCGGCTTAGTAACGTTCACAACGCTTTTCAATCTAGGAGAGAGAAATGGCTGGCCGGGCGGCGCGTTCTTCTGGTCGATGATGTGATGACCACGGGAGCAACTGTGAATGCATGCGCAAAAGCCTTGAAACAGGGTGGGGCAATGTCGGTACATGTGCTGACGGTGGCGCGCGGATAACGAGAGGATTTGAAAATGGCTTTGTTTGGCGGCAGCAAGAAAAACTATTCAACGATCACCGTGAAAAAACGCGATGTGCCCGACGGGCTCTGGATGAAGTGCCCGTCCTGCGGCGAAATCGTCTATAAGGAAGAGGTGGCCACGAACCTGGAGGTCTGCACCAAATGCGGCCACCATTTCACCCTCGGACGCCAGCAGCGCATCAACCTGCTCTCCGACGAAGGGACCTTCGTCGAATGGGCCGGCGGCATCAAATCGGTCGATATCCTCGGGTTCACCGGACAGCAGTCCTACATCGACAAGCTCGAATCCAACCAGAAAAAATCGGGGTGGGACGACGCCATAACCGTCGGCGGTTGCAAGCTCAACGGGCGCGACATCGGCCTCGGGGTCATGGACTTTTCGTTTCTCGGCGCCTCCATGGGCAGCGTAGTCGGCGAGCGCGTGACCTATCTGATTGAACGCAGCACCAAGGAACGCCGCCCGATTCTGCTATCCTGTGCCTCCGGCGGGGCGCGCATGTACGAGGGGTTGCTCAGCCTGATGCAAATGGCCAAAACCAGCGCCGCGCTCGCTCGCCATGCCGAAGCCGGGCTTCCCTACATTCCAATCCTGACGCACCCGACCATGGCCGGGGTCATGGCGTCCTTCGCCACCCTCGGCGATCTGATCGTGGCCGAGCCCGAAGCCCTGATCGGTTTCGCCGGACCGCGCGTGATCAAGGAAACCACCCAGCAGGATCTGCCCGAAGGCTTCCAGCGCGCCGAGTTCCTCCAGCAGCATGGCCTCATCGATATGGTCATTCCGCGTTGCGAACTCCGCGAACGCATGATCCTCGTACTCGACTACCTCTGCGACAATTAGCAAGCGCACCATCGCGAAACGGCTTCGTTTCAGGGGTTCCTCATGGCATATCTGGGTCAATTCGTTACGATCTGGCTTAAATTCGCTTTCATGTTCACGCCCTTTTTCGTGCTGACCATGTTTCTCAGCATGACGAAGGACTACGATGCCGGCGAGCGGCGGCGCTTGGCGCTGCGGGTCACGGGGGCGGTCGTTATCCTGTGCATCGGATTTTTCTTTTTCGGGCAGGTGGTGTTCAAGTTGTTCGGCATCACGCTCGATGCCTTCCGTATTGGCGCCGGGGCCTTGCTGTTCCTTTCGTCGGTGGAGCTCGTGCAATCGCGCACGGAAAAGATGCCGACCAATGGCGGCGACGATGAGGATTTTGCCGTGGTGCCGCTCGCCATGCCCATCGTGATTGGCCCGGCCATCATCGGTGCCCTTTTCATTCTTGGCGCGGAGCTCGACACCACGACGGAGCGCACGGTCGGCATTTTGTCGCTGGTGGCCGCCTCGCTCACCTTGGGCGGCATTCTGCTGGTCGGGGCCTACATCGAAAAGGTGGTCGGGAAAAAGAACCTGCGCATCCTCAGTAAGATGACCGGGCTGATTCTTTCGGCGCTGGCCGCCCAGATGATCTTTACCGGGATTCGGAGCTTTCTGTCGTGAACCCGGCGGTCCAGGCGCTTTTCGATCGAACCACGGCGGGCATCAAGCCCGGGTTGGACGTCATCTCGGCCCTGCTCGATGCCCTCGGGAATCCGCACCGCCGGCTGGCGGTCATCCATGTGGCCGGAACCAACGGAAAGGGATCCGTCTGCGCCATGCTTGAATCGGTCTTGCGCGCCTCCGGCTTCAAGACCGGCCTCTACACCTCGCCCCACCTCGTCGATTTTTCGGAGCGCTTCCGCATCAACGGCGAACGGATTCCGGAGCAAGCGCTGAACGGCTATATCGAGCTGATGGAGCGAAAGGCCGATGAAACCGAGCAGGCCACGGGCCTGCGCGCCGCAACCTTCTTCGAAATCTCCACCGCCATCGCTTTTCAATATTTCGCCGACGAAGGCGTGGAGGTCGCCATCATCGAAACGGGCATGGGCGGCCGGTGGGATGCCACCAACGTGGTGATTCCGCTACTGTCGGTCATCACGCCCATCGACATCGACCACACCAACTTCCTGGGCAACACCATCGAGGCCATCGCCGCCGAGAAGGCGGGCATCATCAAGCCCGGCCGCCCGGTCGTCAGCGCACCGCAATGCGAAGCCGCCATGGCGCAACTGCAAAAGGCGGGCGAACCGGTTATCCGGAGTTCGGAAGCCGTTTCCGTCGCCAAGGTCGGCGAACCGCAAAAGCTCAAGATCGAAACCCACTCGCGCAACCTGCCGCCGATCAATCTGCCGTTGCTTGGCGAATGCCAGCGCCAAAACTGTGCCGTCGCCGTTGCCGCGCTCGAAGTGCTGGCGGATATGCTCGATGCGGAACTCGCATTTAAAAAGGGGCTCGAAGCGGTCGAGTGGGCCGCGCGTTTCCAGACGTGGTCTGCCGATCCGCTGGTCATCCTCGATGGAGCGCATAACCCTTCGGCCAGCCGGGCGCTGGTGAAAACCCTCAAGGAGCTCTATCCCCATAAACAGATCGGCTTCATACTCGGCTTTTTGGGCGACAAGGATGCGGTCGAATTCCTGCGCGAGCTCAAGCCGCTCGTCTCGCGGGCCTGGACCATTCCGATCGATGCGCCGCGCGGAACCACGGCCGAGCAAGCCGCCGCTCAGTGCCGGGTTGCCGGAATCGATGCCGAACCCTCGACCGTTGCCGAAGCCTGGGCCGCCGCCACGAAATGGGCTTCCGGTCCCGACCGCCTCGTGGTCGTCACCGGCTCGCTCTACATGAAGCAGATGCTTCAAGCAGTCGGAAAAAGCTTATAGCCCTTCCCATAGATCGAAAGAATGTACCTCGGTTCCTTGGGGGCGGGCTCAATCTTTTGGCGGAGCTTGACGATATGGTTGTCGATCGTGCGGTTGGTCGGGAAGGCCGCCATGCCCCAGACTTGGTCGAGAATGTCGGTGCGCGAAAAGACGCGGCCGGGCTCGGAGGCCAGCAGGCGCAGGATGTCGGCCTCGTATCGGCCCAACTCTTCGGTTTGGCCGCCCGATTCGACCGTAAGTTTCATGAAATCGATTCGGACATCGCCGAGCTGTAGGCTCTTGATCTCCGCTTGCGGCGCGGTGCGGTTGAGCACGGCCTTCACGCGGGCGACGAGTTCGAGGATGCTGAAGGGCTTCACGACATAGTCGTCGGCGCCAAGCCCGAGGCCGCGGAGCTTGTCGGCCTCGGTGGATCGGGCGGTTAAGAAAATGACGGGCGTGTGGTCGTTGTTGGCCCGAACTTGTTCCAACACCTGGAAACCGTCGAGGTCCGGCATCATGACGTCGAGCACGACGAGGCGGTATTTTTCTGCGAGCAGGCGGTCGAGCGCCTGCTGTCCGCCATAGGCGCAGTCGATCTGGAACCCCTCGTATTCGAGGTTGTCGCGGATGGCGTTGGCCATCGCCATTTCGTCGTCAACCACCAGTAGTTTCATTGCGCTCCTTCAGTCGAACCGTGAAGACCGTACCTTTCGGGCGGTTGTCGGCCACCTCGATTGTCCCGCCCATTTTTTCGGCGAGCCGCTGGGCCACGTTAAGCCCGATCCCGCTGCCGCGCCGGGCGGTCACCTTGCTGTCGTCGGATCGTGTGAACTCGTCGAAAATAGGCTTCTTGAGTTTGTCGGGTATCCCGATCCCCTGATCCGCGACGGTGAGGATATTCCACCCCTTGGAAACGTCCAACCCGATTTCTATGATTTTGGTCCCGTCGGAATATTTGATGGCGTTATCGAGCAGGTTGAAAAGGATCTGGGAAAAGGCGAGGGGATCTGTCCGGGAAATTATGTCCGGCTTGATGCGCTGCTCAACCTTGAAGCCTTCTGTTTCAAAGCGGGAGGCAAACGATTCGATAATCTGCCCGGTGCAGTCGGATAGATTCACCGTTTCAAGATGAATGGTCAGCTTCCCGCGTTCCATGCGCGAGAAATCCAGCACATTGTTCACGATGCCGCTAAGCCGTTCGGACTCGGTGAGGATGGTCTGGTGATATTCCGCAACCTTTTCCGGCGGAATGCGCCCGTGATGGAGCGTTTCGGCATGCAGGCGAATGAGCGACAGCGGCGTGCGCAGTTCGTGCGATACCGTCGCGATGAACTGCGTGCGAAGCGCGTTCAGCTTTTGGCGTCGCTGGGCGGATGCGGCCATGCCGGCCAATAGGCCAGCACCGAGTAGTGCCATCAGGGCCATGATCGTATTGCCCGTCCGGTATTGTCGTCGAATATTCCGTTGGGCTTCGGCAACGGTTGCTTTGGGGATGGTGGCGTAGAGCCCCGGCGCGATTTCCATTCCTGCGGTTTCATCCGCCGAACGGATCAATTCGACCGGCGGCGCGGTTTCGAGCCGGGGGGGGTAAAGTACGGCCCGTCCGTCCTCGCGGACGGAGAGCGTGCGTTCGTTGATCGTCGTCCGGTAGGCGCCTTTTTGCCGCGTCAGGTATTGATCGATACGCTCGGCGGTCGCTTCCTGTTGCTTCAGCCAAGCCGCGATCTGTTCGAGGTTCGGTACCTGCGCGCCCAGCATATCGTTGAAAAACAAGCGCTGCGATTCCGTAAGTGCGGGCGAGGATTGATGGATCAATGTCAGCAGGCAGCAAACGGATCGGACGTCTCGCTCAAATTCCAATACGTTGAACCACGCGCCGATTTTTCGATAGAGATCGTCCGCAGTTTTTACCTTTAGCTGCGCCGCCGTTTTAAAATGGGGCAGGGCGGCTTTGTCGGGCAGCGCCGCCAATCCGCTTCGGAATGCTTCTTTGGCCTCCTTGTCGGAGACCGTTTCCGCCAGCCCCGCCGTGCAGGCGGGAACCACGCCGTTGGGCAGAATTAAAAAATGTTCGGGAAAGTCGGCGACGCTGGAAGCCTCGTCTAGAATAAGCGGTTGCTCGGCTCGTGCGAACAGTTCGTCTTCCTGTTGTTCGAGTTCCTTCCGCAGATGCCTAACCTGCAACCGCAACTCCCGTTCGAACGCAATTTCCACATTGGCATTGGCCGATGTGAAATGATTGCGATTGAGCACAACCGCCGTCCCGAACAACCCCGCCATCAGTAGGAGCAGTCCGGCATTCAGCAGATATCGTATGCGCATCAGGTTCATTTATCGGAAGTCTAGTGGCGGATATAGATACCAATGGAGGAAACCTTGCCATCTTCAATACAGAAGCTGGTTGC
>NZ_JBFJYW010000145.1:0-9456 GCF_041622395.1 Pontiella sp.
CAAAAGAATCGATGAAACCACGGACGAAGCCCTGCTTGAAAAGCGGGAGCGATTGAGGGCGATTACTAGATTACGGGACTGACCCCTCGGGCTGACCCCTCGGGCTGCCCCTCGGGCCCGCGAACCCGGAAGCAATGGACCGTGTCGTACGGGTGCCGGCGTGTCGCGCGGTGTGGTAGAGCGGCCAGCCGATGCCCGGGCCTCCGACCCTGTTTCCTTCGGAAATGATCGACCGCTTCGCTTTCGGTCGGATTTTTCGGATCGCATCGGCCGTGCGGTTCACGTTTGGCGAACCGTCGAGTCCCTGCGCCTTTGCGTGCATCAAAGACTCGTCGCCGGACGCATGTTTTCGAATGAAAATTGCGCCGAAAGCACGGCGCGGCAGGATGGTGCCTGAATCGTGTCAGGTTGCCCGGAGCGCGAACGCCCCCTGTTTTCCTCGCCTTGTCTGCCGCTCGGTATCGGTTTTATGAGTTACCAAGTTAACGTTCGTTAAATCTATAAAACCTTAGGCCTAAGGCCATTCGGACGAGCAAAAACACGCGTTTGTTTAACAAGGTAACTTTTCCGTCTGTCGCGCATTTGGTCTCTCCCCATTATTTCTATCCCGTTCTGAGTGGGGCATGGCTTTGCCGGTAACCGCTGCAGGAGGTTGAATTGAACGGTTTCCGGGGGCTTGGTCGGAGCAGGTTCGGTTCGTGGAGACGATGATGAGAGAGCAAAACAGGAGCAGAGAGATGAAAAACAGAGCAAGAATGATCGGCTCGGCCATCGTAGCGGTTACGGTGGCCGGTATTTCGGCGCAGGCGGCTTCAATTGAATGGGATAATGGCGCTTCGGATGGAGTCTGGACCAATCCGGTTAACTGGGCCGGCGATGCGCTTCCCGGTGGCGATGATATCGCCTACATTTCCACAACGGACACGGTGATCTATCAGGATGGCTATACGAACACCGTTGATCGTTACATTGTCAGAGGCGGCTCAACCCTGAATATTACCGGGGGGTATCTGTCAGGGAGCGCGGTCGGAAGTTCTGTGCGGGATATCATTGGTCAAACCTCAGGCCACAGCTACCTGAACCAGAGCGGCGGAGAATACAAGCCGCAGCATATTCTTCGTATTGGTGCCGGCGTAGCGGGTACGGTAAACCTGAGCGGAGGCACATGCAGTGTTACCCGCGGCGGAACCAGTTTGTGGGGCAATCCCAACAACTCGCTTCAGATCGGTACCCTGGGAACCCTGAACGTCACCAATTCCGTGCTCGGAACCCGTGCGGGAACCGAGATTCAGGGCGGCGGTGTGTTCCATGTTTACGGCGCAGCTTCCCAAATCACCAACGGAGGCGTTGGCGGGGCCGGAGTTGGCAGTTGGTATCAACAGTCCAATGCTGTTCTTCGCGTCGGCATCTCCACCAACGGGTTGTCGACGATCGTGTGTGCCGATGCGAGCGACACCGCTGCTCCCTCGGTTATCTTGAATGAAGGATCGATCTTGGATGTCTCGTTTGTCGATGGCGCCATGGAAACCAACTTCTGGGCGGTGCTTGACGGTTCAGCCGGATCGTTCAACAACCTGGGAATGGTGTTCGACGCGGGGGTTGACACCAACGACTGGGGCTACATCGTTTCCAACAACGTTCTTTACGTTGGTTACGGCCTGGGCTGGCCGATGGGTGGAGATATCACGGGTCCGCCGACCCCGGGACGAACCATCTACTGGACCGGTGCCGGCGGCGATTCCGCTTCCGACAACCCGACCAACTGGGTGCTCGATACCGCCGCAACCATTCCGGCAACCTGGGGCCCCTACGACAGCGATATTTGGCACATTGGCAACGGCGGAGTGACCGGAGTAGAGCCCGGAACGGAATATGTGGTCGATTACGACGGCACAGCCGTTAACACCGGACATAACGGCTTGTGGGTCGGCAATGGTGGCCAGGGTACCCTGAACATGAACTCTGGCACCCTTTCTTTCAATGCGCTTTCGGGGTCCCGGCAGGATTTCGGATATGGCAGTGCTGCCGGAAAAGGTACGCTGAACGTGAACAACGGGACCCTGACCCTCAATGCCGCCCGTTTCGGCATCAATGGCGGCGAAGGCAATCTGAACCTGAATGGCGGTACGCTCATCATTTCACGTCAATATGCGGATTTAAGTCTACAGGTCGGTGTAAATTCCGGAAGTACGGGAACCGTGACGGTTGCCGGCGGAAGGATCTATACCCGGGGAGGGGTCCAGCTCGGCGCTTCGGGCGGTGCCGCTACCGGCATCTTCAGTGTCGAGGGTTCCGATGCAACGGCGATCGGAATCGGCACTCAAAACGATGCGACCGATGGCAGATGGCTTCAGTATTCGGGCAGTATCCTCAAAGCTCGTATCGACGATACCGAGACAGGCATCACACCTATCGTCATTGAAGAAATGGATGGCATCCCGGGCACCGGCTTCGACGGCGACGTCTACTTCTACGATGGTGCGCTGCTCGATCTTGGCTGGATGCCGGGCGTAACGAACTATGGCTCGTTCAAGGTCATGGAATGGGAGGGCCAGCTGCAAATCAATGAACTCGCGTTGGCTGCGGGCGTTGATTCCAGCATCTGGAGCGTCTCGGTTACAGACGAAAACAGCGACGGCACCAACGACACGCTCTGGGCCATCGCCTATGGCGAAACCGCCAACGGAACCCCGATCCCATGGTTAATCGAGAATGGGCTGACCGTAGGCGACGATGAAATCGACAACGACGGCGATGGTCTGTTGACGTGGGAGGAATATGTCGCCGGCACGATCCCGACGGACAAAACGTCTGTGTTCAAAGTCACTTCCGGCGAAAACCTGGCTAACGGTGATTTTGTCGTCACCTGGCCTTCGTTCGATGATCGGTGGTATAGCGTCATTACCAACCTGAACCTGGTGCACGGTACTTCAGGTGTTGCCGCTTCCGGCATTCAGGGCAAGGCCGGCTACACCTCATGGACCTCCAGCGTTCCGGCTTCGATCGATGCCTTGTTCATTGAGATCGGCGTAACCGGCGCGGCGCCCACTGCTCCGTAATTGAAAATCCGCGTTGTCCGGGGAATTGGCTTCGGGCAACGAACGACTGGAAACGACGGGGATGGCATGGTGTCATCTCCGTTTTTCCATCAACCAAGACAACGGGGTATTCGGCGAACGATGCCATCCCCAAAGCGATCGTCTTTCTGTTTTAATCGGCAAAGCATGAATGCCATCGCGAAGGACCTGAATGAAACCACGTGGTTATAAGCTACTGATCAATGGGTGTTCGTTGCTGCTCTGTGCCGCCGTACAGGCCGAAACCTGGGATGGCGGAGGGGCGGACAACGAGTTTTCGACGGCCTTGAACTGGAATAACGACGCGATTCCAACGAACAATACGGGCGACATTAACGGAGCCTATACGGTCGAGCGTTCGGTGGATATTACGGTTGACCGGACCTTTGTTCGGGGCGGAGCAACGCTGAACGTTACGGGCGGAACCCATAGCGACAGCCAGGTTGGAAATACGGTGCGTAATTATGTGGGCAACGATAGCATCGGCACCCTCAACCATTTCGGCGGTAGCTGGGAAATCGGCCACATCGTCCTCGTTGGCAGCGGCAGTGGTTCCGGTAACGGGACCTATAATCTTGCCGGTGGTAACTTGACCATAGGGCGCGGCGGCAATTCGTTGATGGGGGTTCCGGGCGGAAGTTCCCTCGAAATCGGCGTAGGCAGTGCGACGGGACTCTTCGAGATGACCGGAGGGGCTTTCGCCTCCCGTATCGGTGTCGGCATCGGAAATGGGGGAACCTTCAGCGTGCTGGGCAGCGGTCCCTCCAGGATCGGGATTGGTTCGATCGGTACGGGGGATGGCGACTGGAACCAGGCTGCCGGCGGTACGCTCCGCGTTGGAATCGACGCGGGCGGCGTTGCCAAAATCCTGATCGACGACGACGAAGGCGACGGCGGAGCCTATGCGACCTTCGAGGCCGGTTCCCTGCTGGATGTCGGGTTCTATAATGGAATGACCAACGGCGGCACGTGGACGGTCATGGAAGTGGAAGGCACGAATATCGTGGACAACGGCTTGGCCTTTGCCTCCGGTGTGGACACCAACGTCTGGTCCTTCAATATAGACAACTCGGGCACCAACGGGCTTTTGACGGTCTCGGCCGTCGGGCCGGCCATTACCGAGTACGATTTGAACAGCATTGCGGATTTGCGGCTCTATGCCGCCTCCAACAACGTCGACGTCGCCATGGCGCCCGGAACCTACTGGATGGCCGGCGAGGCGGAGCCGCACTTTATCGAATTCAGCGGCTCGAACAACATCTTCGACCTGAGCGGCGTGCACATCAAAGTGGACACGGCGGAGTTGGCGGGCTATGGCGGATCGACGGATGTCCGGATGCTCAACATCGGCGGCACGAATATTGTGATTGAAGGCCTGGTGCTCTCGATGGAAAAGCTGGCCTACAACGGTACGGACTCCTACGGCTATCCAAAGGAGTTTTGCGCGGATAGCCGGAGCCAGGTGGTTCGGATCACGGGATCGTATCTCACGATGAAAAACTGCGAGTTTACTTCCGGCGGCTCCTATCCCTACGGCTTTGGCGATGCCTTCGGCAAGGGCTCTCGCCCCAATACGGACGGCGTGACCGACTCGGCCTGGATTGCCCACCGCAAGCAGAGCGGCATCCTCTTCACGGGCGGCGCGGCGTTCTGCAATTTTGAAAACGTGACGCTGAACATGCGCAGCTTCGGCCACGGCATCTTTTTCCAACAGGGCGCGCACGACCTTTACTTCGAGAACTGCCGGGTGCTTGGCGACGCAATGGCCGACAGCGACGACATCATTGCCCATCCGGAATACCAGGAGTGGGGCCACGCCACCTACAAGGAACCCATCCCCGCCGACATCCGCATTTCCAAGCACGAGGGCGGCTTCCGGTCCTACGGCAACTCCGACTATGAAACGAACGGCTATAATCAATGGATTGAAAATATCACCATCACCAATTGCCGCGTCGAGCGCATGCGCAACGCCGTGGCGATGGGCGCACACGAAGGTTATCTCAACGTCTACGACACCGAGGCCTATGAATGCGAAATGGGCTTTGGCTCCAGCGCCTACGGGACCACCTTGTATAAAGGGTGCAAAGGCGACGCTCTCAATGGGCCGTTGATCTATTTCCAATACGGCGTCGAGGTTCCGGCCACCTATGAAGTCGAACTGACCGGCGACGAACCCGGCCACGGCGTTTGGCCGATCGCTCTGATCAGCGGGGCGGATAACCGAATTACCCTGACGAGCTCCGCCACCCCCGGCGTCTATTCCGATGCGGCCTATGTGAACACGTCGCAAAATTGGCGCGAATGGCGGCACCGCCCCTCGGCGGATATCGACGAACTCTCGACGGGAAACTATGGTGCCGCAACC
Organism: Pontiella sp.; assembly: GCF_041622395.1. Classification (NCBI taxonomy): domain Bacteria; kingdom Pseudomonadati; phylum Kiritimatiellota; class Kiritimatiellia; order Kiritimatiellales; family Pontiellaceae; genus Pontiella; species Pontiella sp. Next base: position 5,446 of record NZ_JBFJYW010000145.1, read on the forward strand.
ACCGGCAACTTCATCACCAACCGGACCGGCCAGATTCTCGTCTTCGGATCGAACGCCGTGGATAATGTGGATGGTGTTTCCTCCGGCGGGGTAATCAATAAAGGCTCCGGCAACGAGTATGCCGGAGAAACGCTGGTGCCGGGGGCCATCCTCGTGGAGGACACCTGGACCTATCCGCCCAACTCCACCAACGTCAGTTGGGCACAGTGGGATACCGACGGCAACCTGATTCTGCCGACGCCGCCCTACACGGTCTTCGGCGGAACCATTGCGGTCGACGATGCGCAGTCCCTTGGCGGTTCGCCCGACGGCGACGGCGGAACCACCGTCAGCAACGGAACGCTCGAGGTGGCGTCCGGCTTCGCGTTGCAGGGCGAAGCGCTGGTGCTTTCCGGCTCCGGGACCGCCGGGCAGGGGGCCCTCTATTCCGACGGCGCCGTGGCCAACTCGACCCGGCTGAGTTCCAGTAGCGGATCCATCGCGCTGGCCGGCGACACCTCCATCGGCGTCGGTGTTGCCGGCAACCAGTTGTTGATCGGCAAGATTACCGGAACCGGCAGCCTAACCAAAACCGGGCCGGGGACCCTCGTCATGGAAGGTGTTGGCAATACCTATGGCGGGGCGACCTATATTTCGAATGGGTGGATTCGGGTGCGGGCGAACAAGGTGCGTCACGATCTCGTCATTGCCGCGGGCGCGGGGCTGGTTCAAAACGGAAACGCAGGCCTGAACCAAGCGGCCGACGATACGACGCTGCTTGACGGAACCATTGATATTAATGGCCGGAGCGAAAGCGACACCGGAGCCTATAGTATCCACATTGGATCGCTCGGCGGGGGAACGACCGGGCTAATCACTGCGACCTCCACGGCCGCCACGCAGACGGTAAACATTGCTTCCACAACAGAAGACAGCTCGTTTGATGGCACCATTGGCGGAACCCTTCAGCTCAACAAAAACGGTGCGGGAACCACGCTGGCGTTGAACGGAATCTGCAGCCACTCGGCGGGCACGGTGGTGAATGCGGGGCGGCTTGGGGGAACGGGTACGATTACGGGGGATGTAACCGTAAACGATACGGCTGGATTTGAGGTTAACTTCAGCCGCGCGTTGAAGATCGGCGGTACGCTGGCGTTTGTGGGCGATTCCTTCGAAATTCTCTTCCCGGTTGGTGCGCCGGGATTTGACTCGGCCGTTTCCAATGCCTGGAAGATTGCCGAGGCCGGAAGTATCTCCGGTTTTGCGGCGGAAAGCTTCAGTGTCGATGCTTCGGCCTACGACCCGGATGGCGGCTCTTTCTTCGTTTCGGAATCGGGTGGCGATCTCTTCCTGAACTTCGAGCCGAAGCCCTACACGGCGCTCGAAGAGTGGCGCTTTGAAAAATTCGGAACCTACGCCAACGCGGGCGATGCCGCGAACACCGCCAACCCCGACGGCGATGCGCGCGACAACCTGCTCGAATACGGCACCGGTTCCGATCCGAATGTCTTTGACAGCAACGCGGTCGCCTCCGTCGGAACCACGGCCGACGGCTCCAGGCTGACCATCACCTTCGACCGCATCGCCGATCCGGCGCTGACCTATTGGGTGGAAGCCAAGACCAATCTGGTCGTTGGAAGTTGGGATCAAATCTGGTCGAGCAACGGCGCTTCAAATACAACCGGTTCCGTAACGGTGGAGGACGCCGAGCCGATTCTAAACCACTGGAGCCGCTACCTGCGCATGAAGCTCATGCATTGAGCCCGTGCCCCTCCGCACGCGAACCGCCCATGTTTTCCACGCCTTGTCTATCGCTTTGTATCGGCTTTCTGGGTTACCAAGTTAACGCTGCTTAAATCCGAAATCCTTAGGCTTAACGCCATCCGAACGATGAAAAATACGCGTTCGTTTAACAAGGTAACCCATCCGTCTGTCGCGAGTTTTGTCTCTCCATGGTATTACTATTCCGTTCTGAGTGGGGCATGGCTTTGCCGTTAACCGCTGCAGGAGGTTGAATTGAACGGGTCCCGGGGCCTGGTCGGAGCAGGTTCGTTTCGTGGAGACGATGATGAGAGAGCAAAACAGGAGCAGAGAGATGAAAAACAAAGCAAGAATGATCGGCTCGGCCATCGTAGCGGTTACGGTGGCCGGTATTTCGACGCAGGCGCAGATCCAGTCTAGTACCAATGCCGTCGTGATGGTTTCCTATGACCAGACAGACCGTAACGATGTGGGTTCGGTCACCATCGATGATGCAGCCAACTTAACCGCCGCGTCTGATATTATTGCGCGTGAGCGAAGTGGTGATACGCAAACCAACCGGCAGATTCTGACCTATGTGAACTTTGACCTCAGTGGTCTGGATTCTGCGTATGTCAATCAGGCAGGTTATCAGGCCATTCTGACACTGGATTACCTCGAGCAGCTGAATACCTTAAACAATATGGAAGTGCGGGTGGCTCCTGTTCATTCCTTCACGAATGCGGTGTGGAGTAACACCGCCGGATCCTATCCTCTGGCGACCTGGGTTTCTCCGGCCGATTCGGCGGGGCAGGACCTGGGATCCTACGGCATTCAGGTGCTGGCCAATGTTAAAACGGTAAATCCCGGAGATGCCATCAATGAAGTGGTTCTGGATATAACGGATATCGTAAAAGATTGGGTCAATGGAACTACGGTGAACAACGGCTTGGTGTTTTTTGGAACGACCGACTCGAGCCAGGCGGCAGGTTTCACCTTCACCTCGCTCGAGAGTAAGCTGTATGGCTCTGAAGTCAACTTCACCGGCGCCGTGGACAGCGACTGGTCCAATGCGGGCAACTGGGATTCGGGTTCGTATCCCAAGAGCACCGAAGTGGCGGTTTTGAACGACACGGCAGACCTTGCGGCGAGCGCACCCAACGATGTTCTTGCCGTGCGCATCGGTACCGCGGGTACCGGCACCTTGAATCTGCAGTCCGGATCCGCCCTGCTGGCCACGATGGACAGCACCTACCCCTCCGAGATCGGAGCGGGCTCCGGGAACACGGGCACGGTCAACCTCTCCGGCGGCACCCATGAGATTGACTATCTTGAAATCGGTATTGGCGGAACCGGCCTGCTGGATATTTCCGGTGGTCGGCTGACGCTTTCGGGCAACAGCGACAATGCATCAATCTATCTGGGTTCCGGTGCCGGCGGTGCTGGAACGGTTGAAATCAGCGGCGGCGCCCTCGGCACCGCAGGCGGGATATACTTGGGATTGGCCGACGGAAGCGGCGCTGGAACCTTCAGCGTGCAGGGGGCCGGCGCAACGGAAATCGGCATTGGTTCGGAGGGCGACATTGACGGCGCCTGGTACCAGAATCCGGGGTCAACCCTTCGCGTGGGCGTGTCCACCAACGGCGTTGCTTCTATACTGATCGCGGACGCCGCCGCGGCGGGAACGCCGAGTGCAATCTTTGCTCCGGGGGCGGTTTTGGATGTCGCGTTTATCGACGGGGCGTCCGAAGCCGGCTCCTGGCCCGTGATGGTTTGCGAAGGAACCATGACGGATTTCGGCCTGGTGTTCGATCCTTCCATGGGTTCGACGACCAATGACTGGGGCTTTAGAATTATTGATAACACGCTGTATGTCGGTTACGGACTCGGTTGGTCGGCCGGCGGGGAAGTGGTGAGCGGACAAAGCGACCTGATCGATGCTACGTTCAACGGCATCGACGATGGCCTGAATGAAAGCTTCAGCCTGCTTCAAAACGTCTTGGTCGGGGGCACGTATTCGTGGAGCAATGAAACCGGCGAAGCGTCCGTGAGCGCAACGAACTTCCAGCCCTACGCCTTCGGATGCGTGAGCGACACGTCGATCAATGGCTCCGCATACGGCAGCTTGACCGCATCGTTCGAAATCAATGAAATCATCCACGCCGATGCCGGGCCGAGTTACAATGGCCATTTTGTCGGCCTGAGCGGCAACCGTTTCCAGCTGTTCAACAATGCCCAGCTTGAAGCCGCGCCGGATGGATGGGCCGTTGGCGTCCAGTTCTTGGGCGGTAC
>NZ_JBFJYW010000146.1:0-9420 GCF_041622395.1 Pontiella sp.
GCAGGCGGGCCGCCTGCGGTACGTATCGTGGCCGGCTCGGGCGCGGGCTTATCCGGGGCCTCGGTGTCAGGTAGGGCCGCCGCTTCGAGGTGGCTCAGCCGATGCCCAGTGGGCTCGGGCTACGCGCCCGTTGTTTTTTGGAAGGTCGCAGGCTCTGCGACCAAGGCTCGGAGCCCGTGCCCCTCCGCACACGAACCCGCCCTGACTACGGTTTCCATTCCGGGGTGCGGGTGATGGAAAACACCGGATCGGAGTCCGGCGCTACGTGGCCCCGGTTCCTACGCCGGGGTGTGCGCGGCGGAGGTCAGCACGCTTATTTCATTATTTTGCGCAAATACCCAGGCGGGTGGGTGTGGCCCCACCGTTGCCGCCGTCGGTTCCCGAAGATCTTTTTTCTATGGGGTTGGCTGATTAGGTGATAAACTCCCATGCATTATGAATGAACTGATTGCGGCCATTATGTTGGGAGCAGGGTTGGGGTGGGTTGCCATACCGCACTGTTATGCCATGTGTGGACCCCTCCACATCTCGGTCTGCGCGTTGCATCGCGAGAAAAGCCTTAAGGCGCTGTCGCTCTTCAACCTTGGCCGGATCGTGGGCTATACGTTGGCGGGGTTCTTGTTCGGGGCCTTTGGCGAGTTCATCGATATCGGGCCGGCGCACTATTGTTGCCAGGAGGGCCAGCACCCGTTGCGCGGCGCGTTGCTTTCGTTGCTGTTCCCCGGCGTTATGATGTTTTTCATTGCCTTTTACGCCTTCCGCAGAAAGGGGCTCAAGGCCCCGAAGACCAGCTGGATGTCGAAGTTTTTCAGCGGCGGACTGGGCAAGCTGACCGCGGGCGGCGTCTGCACGTCGCTGATTCCCTGCGGCATGCTCTACGCCGCGTATGCGATGGCGGTCGGGCAAGGCAGCTGGTGGAAGGGCGGCGGTTTCATGTTCGCCTTTGTCGTGACCCAGACCTTCTTCATGCAACTCGGCATCTCCTTGGGCCGCCTCGTCGACAAGACGTGGGGCGCCCGCTTCGAAAAGGCCTTCCCGTGGATTTGCCTGATTGTTGGAACGGTCTATATCCTGATGTTTGTCTCGAGGCTGCTCCCGAATGCAGCGGGATAGGGGGAATTCATGGATCGACGGATTAAGGGATGTTTTTTGACGGGCGCGGTCCGCCGTGCTTCGGGCCGGCCGCAGCAATCGAAACCTCCACGGCTTCCTCAACCCAACCATCCCCTTTGAAATGGCGGATCATTGCATAGTTTGTAACCGGAGCGTTCCCGGCGGGGAGGGGGAGTTTTGCTGCCCCGGCTGCGCGGCGGTGTGGACGATCGTCGGCAAGATGGGGCTCGATGGCTCGGAGCGCGATGAACGAATTGCCCAATTGCTCGAAGGGGTCTTCCCCGGCGGCGAGGAAAGCGCGGCCGCCGAATCCGCGATCGAAGGCGGCGAGGAGCTCTGCTTCCTCGTGGGCGGGATGGTTTGTCCCGCCTGTTCGTGGCTGGTGCACAACAGCCTCGGCAAGCTTCGGGGGGTGGGAAACGTCAACCTGAACTTTATCGCCGAGACCTGCACGCTTTCCTACGATCCAATGGTGATCGGCCGCGACGATATCGCCGCCAGCGTCGAGCGGCTGGGATACAAATTCTACGAGGGGGAGGACGCGAAGCGCGACGGGTTCGACTATTTCCGCTTTGGAGCGGGCTGGTTCTTTGCGCTCAACAACATGATGATCTCGTTCGTGGTCTACTCGGCCGAGAGCTGGGATGTTCCGTATGCGATGCAGCTGGTTTGCTCGATCCTGCTCGCGGTGTTCGGCACGTTGGTCCCGCTCTATGCCGCGCGCACCACCATGATCTACGGTTTCCGGCAGATCGCCCTGCGCCAATACCGGATGGAGAGCCTGGTGGCGCTCTCGACGACGGCCGCCTGGATCTATTCCGTCTATGCGATGGTCACGGGCGATTTCGCGCGGCTCTATTTCGACGTCGTGGCGCTGCTGCTGATGCTGATCGAAACCGGCAACCTGATCTCCGGCTCGTTCTATAAGAAGCTGAGCCGCCGCGTCGGCTCGCTCTCGTGGCAGCTCCCCAAGAAGGCGCGGGTCGGCGACGACGACTATGCCGCCGTCGAAGAGCTCGATCCGGGCCGCGAATTCGTTGTGCAGCGCGATGAGTTCGTGCCGACCGACGGGATTCTGATGGCCCCGGCGGAGTTCGACTTCAGCCTCATTACCGGCGAGAGCCACGGCGTGGCGCTCGAGCAGGGGCACTATGTCGGCGCCGGCGCCAAGCTGCTTTCGGAGGGGGCGCACCTGTCGGTTCCCGCTTCCGGGCGGAGCAACCTGATCCAGAAGATTGTCGAAAGCACCATCGAGGCGTTCAACACCCGCAAGGAGCAACTCTCGTTCGGCGACCGCATCAGCCAATGGTTCGTGCCCGTCGTGGTGGGGGTCGGGCTGTTGGTGCTGGTCGGGAACCTGGCCCTGGGCGATCGCGGCGACGCCATCATCCGCATGCTCAGCGTGTTGATCGTCGCCTGTCCGTGCGCGTTCGGGATTGCCGAGCCGCTGGTGCTCACCGCCGCGATTGAAAAGGTGCGGGGGCTGGGGATCCAGATTTTCAACGGGGCGGTGCTGGCGCTCAAACCGTCCGTGGTCGTGTTCGACAAGACCGGAACGCTCACTCGCGGCGCACCGGAGGTGCACAAGGTGGTTTGGCTGGTCGAGCGCAAGCAGCACCTCCTCGATGTGCTGGCGTCGCTAGAAAACGGCATCGAGCATCCGATTGCGCGGGCGCTGGCCCGGTTGGGGAGCCCCCGTCCCGTTCAGGAGCGCACCGTTGCCCGGACCGTGGTTTCCGCCAAGCTGGATGGGACGCACTATCTTTCCGGCAGCGCCGACCTCTACCCCGATGTCGGCATTCCGCCGGATTTGAAGGAGTCGACCATCGTGATGTTCGGCGATGCGGACACGTGCTATTGCATTGTTGGCCTCAAGGACGCGCTGCGCGAAGAATCGAAGCAGCTGGTTTCCGATCTCGTGGAGCAGGGCGTGCAACCGCTGATCTTTTCCGGCGACCGCCAGGCCGTTGTCGAACAGGTGGCCAACGAGCTGGGCATTGCCGGGTTCCATGGCGAAATGGGCTGCACCGACAAGCAGGCGGCGATCGCCGCGCTACAGGAGCAGGGCAAGGCGGTCCTAATGGTGGGCGACGGCATAAACGATGCGCAGGCGCTGGCGGCGGCCGATTTCGGGCTGGCGGTTTTTTCCGGCCAGATTCCCGCGAAGATGAGCGCGGACGGGGTCTTCATGGTGCCCGAGATCGGCAAGTTGCGCGACCTGCCCTTCATGCAGCGCAAGGTGAGGCACAAGATCCGCCTGAACTATGGCTGGGCCTTCCTCTACAACATCGTCGGGATGTTCTTGGCCGGGGTGGGGTGGCTCTCCCCGAAATATTGCGCCGTCGGCATGGTGTTCTCCAATCTGGTCGTCATCTGGAACTCCATGCACGGCATGGCGCTTCCCGGGAAGAGAACGTAGCGCGACCCCGCAGGCGGGTTACTTGCCGGGGAAGAGATTGACCGTTTTCGACGTATCCGGTTCGACGCTGCTTCCCCAGGAAACCTTTTTGGAGAGCGAGGAGGGTTCCGTCAGTTCGCGCCAAACCATTTCGCCGTTGTCGGCCTTGATGCCGACGCGGAACCAGGCTCCGATCACCTTGCCCTTGCGCTGGCGGCTGTGGTCGTCCCAGTCGCCGAAGCCTTCGATGGTCTCGGTGGCTTCCTCAATTGCTTCCGCCTCTTCCTCGTCCTCTTCCTCGTCGTCCTCCAGATCGTCCTCGTCTTCCTCGCCGTCTTCGCTCTCTTCGGTCGAGGTGGAAACCAGAACGGAGCGATCGAGCTGGTGGTTGGCGACGATGGCGCATTCGGAATACATGGTGATTTCCTCGCGCGGGATAATGATTGGAATGGTTTCGGAAAGGAAGCGCACCTTGTTGGTGGTGGTGACGTCAGTGTATACGTTCTGGGAACTGATGAGCAGGCTGTCGGGCATGGCGTAGATTTCCTGCTCGTAGAAGACCTTGCTTTCGACCACGAGGTTTTCAATCGGGAACGAATTCTGGTTGCGGAACGAGATTTCGAAGCCATCGGCCTCGAGCAGGACGGCGCTGTATTCTTCGTAGTCGTCGATCATGATGATCTTGTGGTTCGGGGTTTTCTTCCCGGCGACCTGGACGGCGTCCATGTAGTAGGGGGTAATGGTCTGCTCATACTTCAGCTGCCCCCAGGTTCTTTTCCTCACCGCCATTTTGAAGTTCATGGTGGACTGGAACCCCTGAACCTGGTTCCAGCGGATGATGTATTCCTGATCCTCCGGGCTGAAGCTTTTGAGCGGGACGCGCCCCTTCTTTTCGAGCGTTACCTGCTTCCCTTCGAAATCGTATTTCAGGATGCGGTCTTCGAGGGTTTGGCCCTCGGCGTTGGAAAAGGTGTGCGTTTCGTTTTTCTGCGCCGTGGCGGCGGCCGTCAGCACGGCGAGGGAGAACAGTTGGACAAGGATTCGTTTCATCTTACATTCCCTCTCCGGTCATGTTGGCTTCGTCTTCGGCAATCGCCTCGAGCACATCGTCGATGGTCTGCCTGAGTTGGTTGTCGACCTGGGGCATCCCCTTGAGGTCGCGGTAGCGCGCGCCCGTCATTTTGGCCAGGCTCTGGAATTTGGCATCGGAGGTGAGCAGCGAGGCCTTGGCGCTTTGGTCCACCGTTGCGCCGTCGCCCTTGAGCATGACGAAGTTGAGTTGCGGCATGCCGAGCTGGCGGTAGTTGTCCATCACCATCACGAAGAACGATTCGAGCACTTCATCGAGGGTGTAGCGCGTTTGCTCGGGCATGACGCCGACGGACTTGTAGTCGTTCGCCAGCGGGGGGGAGGGGAGCTCGACTTCGTTGTCGATCAGGATTTCATCCCAGTCGCGGACGACCTTGGGCTGTAGGTCGGCATCCTGGCGCGACTGGTTTTCGAGTTGAAGCATCTTGAAGGCGACCTTGCGCAGCTGGGCAAACTCGCCGGTATATTCTTCCCAGTCCTGCTTGAACCCCTCGTCCTTGAGAAAGAACTCGATGCGTTTTTTCTGGTATTGCGCGAACATGTCCTTGCGCAGGAAATAGGAGATGCCCAGTTGGGCCGAGGTGACGTTGCCCCAGTCGGCACTGAGCACGAAGATGATTTCGGGTTTCATTTCGACGGCCGCCTGGAAGCCCTTGAGCCAGCCGGTGATGTCGGTCGTGGACATGGGGATGTCGTATTGCCGCCGCGGCGTGTAGTTGGATTCGCGCCCGGCGAGCCCGACGAGCGAGAGGTTGGTGTTGATGCCGCCGACCCACTCCAGCGCGTTCGTTTTGGCGGACGGGGAGGCGGGGACCATGTTCTGGGTGAACAGGGATACGTTGTCCTCGTCGAACAGCACGACGTTGAACAGGGTGGCCGAGCGCATGTTGCCGATCACCTCGCGCAGGTCCTTTTGCACCATGGCATAGGATTCGAGCCCTCCGCGTTCGTCGTAGAGCATCGATCGGGAGGTGTCGACCACCACCACGACCTTTTCGGCTTTGCCGCGCGTTCCGAAGAAGTCGACCGTGGAGATGCCGAAGGATACATCGCGGTATTTCGAGTTGAATTCGAGGGTCCGGTCCATCTACACGAAGTTGGTGTAGCCGCCCTTGAAGGTCGGCATCGGGGCCATCTTCACGTATTCGCCCTGCTCGGGAATGTTGACCATCTGGGGGGCATTGGCCGTAATGCGGGAGGTGGTTTGCAGCTTCGGCTTGCTCATCTGTTCGATGAACGGTTCGGTTTTGACGGGCATCTGAAGCTTGCGCCGTTCGAGCTTGGGCTTGGACTCCTCGACCTGAAGCTCCGCGCCCCGCTTTTTGTAGAACTTGAGTGCCACGATGCCGCCCGCCATCAGAATCAGGACCACGTGTATGCCGATACTGATCAGAGCTGCACTCGAATTAACGATCCGTTTTTTCTTTTTTTGGACTTCCATTATCCCCTCGGTTGTTCGCGCACGATTCTCCTATGCCGCGCAGTGTAGTTGATGCGCGTTGGAAAAGTCAAAGAGTATGGACGGTTTTGGTGCACTTTCCGCCGCAATAGCGGGCGCGGGGGGCGCATCGGACCGGGCGTTGCCGGATTGGCGGGGCATGGACCATTCCTACTTCGTTTTCAGGTCGATATAAAGGGTCCGCGTTTCGCCCATATATTCGACGATGGCCCCATGGTCTTCGATCCCCACGAGCATGACCTTGTCCGCGATCAGTTGACCGGGGCGGACCAGTTTGCCGTTGATGATGGCGAAATCGCTTTCTCCCGCGGAGGAGCTGCCGAAGCTGGTGAGTTCGAGTTTGGGCCAACGCCCCTTTTCCAAGCGGTTTCCGAAAAACCGGCTTCCGGGGGCGGCGGAACCGTCCTCGGGGGCGGCGGAGTCCGCGGTATCCGAGCCGCGGGCGAAGGCGGCGGTTTTCGCCTTGAGCGCCGCGAGGTTGAAGCCGGGGGCGTCGTCTCCGGCGTTGGCGGCCTTCATGCCATAGTTCAGGAACATGGCGCCGGCCATGAGCAAACCGGCGATCAGCAGCAACATCGTAACGATCATCGGGCCGCGCGGTGCGGCTTTCTCGTCTTCCATCGGTTCAAGCGATAAGGATGGCTCGTTGCTCAATTCGCTCACAATCAACTCCTGCCCGTAGGTTACCCATTCAAAAATGGTCGATCGATATCATTGGTACAGACCGGCTTTTTAGCAAGAGGGAATTTGGCCGATGATCATGGTATGGATACTGCTTTGGTTGATGCGCATCCGTTTCGGAAAGGAGGCCAGGGGTACGGCCGCCGCCGGTTGCGGGAGAAAGTGGAAACATGAAAGCATTGATTAAGAAAGAACGGGGACCGAGCCGTTCTCAAAAAAAATTTACGGAACTGGTGGGCATCGATTTTGCAACCACGGGAACGAAGGTCGTCCGTATGAGGAATCATAAGGGGAAATTGATCCTGGCCGGAATCGACTTGCTGCCGGCCATCGAATTAGGCGGGGAGGCGGTGCGGCTGCAGCTGCCGCGCAATATGAGCACCTACTACGCAAGTCTGGCCTATACGGCTCCGGCCGCCGTCGTACGGCTGGTCAATGCGCCGTTGCCGGGCGAAGACGAAGCCTTGCCCGAATCCCGGCTGCGGGAACTGCTGAATGTGACCGACGACTTTCGGGTGTCGGCCCAGCTCATCAAGCGGGGCAAGGGGCGGCAGGATTCCAGCTTCTTGGCGGCCGCCGTGCCGCAGAACGAGGTGCGCCAGCTGTTGGGCATGTTTCCGTCGGGCCCGCCGGCTCCCGCGTCTCTGGAGGTTTCGGGCCTGGCGTTTGTTGCCGCGTTTCTCAATGCCCGCGGGGACGAGTGCAAAGACCAGGCGGTCTGCCTGTTCGAGGCGGGCGAGTCGGTCAGCCATTTCGTGTTTCTCAACAACTTGTCGATCGTGCTGGTGGGCAAGCTGCCCTTTGGCGCCCGCATGATGCGTAAAAAACTGGCCGAGGATCTCGGGGTCGATGACGAGCTGGCGGCTTCCATTCTCAGCGACCGCTCCATCAATATTTCATCTTCGCTGGCCAGCGTGTTGGCGCCGCACCTCAAGCAGCTGACCATTTCAAAGGACTTCGTCGAACGGCTCCAGGGGTGCCGGATTTCGAAGGTTTATGTCTCCGGCGGACTCTGCCTGCTGCCGAGTATCTCGGAAGAGGTGGGGCAGATGCTTCATGCCGAGGTCGGCCAATGGAGCCCGTTCGAAAACATCGTGATCGAGAACGAGGCGCTCTCCCCGGAAATGGAAAAACAGGCCACGCGTTTTTCGGCGGCCATCGGAGCGGCAATCGGAGGGTTTCAGGAATAATGAGTATGCCCAGAGTCAATCTATTGCGGAAAAGCGAGCAGCGCCATCAGGGGCTTGTCAGCCGGCGATTCTCCATGATCATTGCCGTGGTGACCCCCATTTTGCTGATTGCCGTGCTCAGCGGCATCAAGGTGATGCAGTATTCCGCAGTGCAATCCGAGCTGAAAACGAGCCAATCGATCTGGGCGGAGCTCGAGCCCAAGCTCGAACTTTACAAGGAAGAGAACCGGGGCCTGGTGACCAATCGGAAGGTGCTCGACCTGTTCGGGCAATGGAAGGCCTCCCGCGGGGCCGTGCTTCGGTTGCTGGACGAGGTTCAGGACGCGGTTCCGGCTAACATCCAATTGACCCGGCTCTCGTACCGGGGGGAATTCCAGGCGGCGATCTATGCCGCCCCGGAAGACCTGGCAATCCGGTATGCTTTTTCAATCGACGGAATCTCGCAAAGCGAACGCGCCGAGAGCGACGTGATCGGTCTGCGCAAGGAGCTGCTGGGTCAGAATCAGATGAGCTCCATGTTCACCTCGCTCAAGTTGGCGTCGTTGCGCAAGCGCGGCGGGGGCGTTGGGGCGGGCGTCAGCGAGTTCCGGCTGGTGGGTGAAACGGACGAGGGGGGTGCCCAATGAGTTTCCAGAATCTAAGCAAGGAGCAGAAGCAGTACGTCTTTCTGGGAGTGTTGGCCGTCGCGGGGTTGCTCTACGGCGCCTTCATCGGGATCCGGGGCAGCCTCGCCTCCGTTCGCAAAGCGAAGGACGAACTCGATGAGTTGACGGGAAAAATCGAACGGGCCGACGCCACGCTGTCGCGCGCCAGGAATACCGGCGCGGAGTTCACGCAAAGCGCGGCCGTCCTCAAGGGGCTTTTCGGCGAGCTCCCGCCGGAGCAGAACTACTATTCCTGGGCCACGGAAATCATCTTTACATCGGGGCGAGCGGCGGGGTTGGAAATCGATGCGGTAGACGAAGTCCGGCGTCCCAAGTCGAAGGGGGATGCCTTGAAAGAAGGCGTTAAATTCGAGTCCTATGCGCTGAAGATCGCGGCCAAGGGGAATCTTGAGGACACGAAGAATTTCATGCGAACGTTCGAGCAGGAACATCCGATGGTTCGTTTTTATGGGCTGGAAATCAGCTCTGGCGCAAATCCGGAAATGCACACCGTTCAGCTGTTCGTGGAATGGCCTGCCCGCGTTGGCGAAGTGGTTGCCGTGTGGGAAGCGGTGGGCCAAAAGCAGATGGAGCTGACGGGGCGCAAAACGGAAATCAAGGCGATTGCCGCAGCGTTGGCCGGGGTTGCGGAAGCTTCCACCGCGGTGGCCGAGTCCGTCCCCGAGCCCGTTGCGGTGGAGCCGAAGATCGAACAGCCCGCCCCGGTGGCGGTGGCCGTTCCTGAAAAGCCCGCGCCGAAACCCGTTGTGGTGGTCGAGCCTGTTTTTGTCGAGCCGGTGATCGAGGAGCCCACCCCGGTGGCGGTGGCCGAGCCCGTTCCCGAGC
>NZ_JBFJYW010000147.1:0-9379 GCF_041622395.1 Pontiella sp.
CGCTGCGGACGGTGTGCACCACCCCGCGCTCTTAGAGGCGGCGAATGATGAAGGGCTCGAACAGGACGAGGGCCATCTTCTTGGGCAGACCGCACTGGTTCAGCTTGAGGGTCGGGCCCACGACGATTACGGAACGGCCGGAATAGTCGACGCGTTTGCCGAGCAGGTTCTGGCGGAAACGCCCCTGCTTGCCCTTGAGCATGTCGCTCAACGATTTCAGCGGGCGGTTGCCCGGACCCGTTACGGCGCGGCCGTGGCGGCCGTTGTCGAACAGGGCATCGACCGATTGCTGAAGCATCCGCGTTTCGTTGCGGATGATGACCTCGGGGGTCTTCAGCGCGAGCAACGTGCGCAGACGGTTGTTGCGGTTGATGACGCGGCGATAAAGATCGTTCAGGTCGGAGGTGGCGAAACGGCCGCCTTCGAGCGGGACCAGCGGGCGCAGATCCGGCGGGATGACCGGGAGCACTTCCATCACCATCCACTCCGGACGGGAGTTGGACTTAATGAACCCTTCCATCACCTTCATCTGGTTGACCAGCTTCTTGCGGGTCTGCTTCGAACGGGTGTTCAGCATCGCTTCTTCAAGTTCCTGAAGCGTCTTGACGGGGTCGATCTTGCACAGCAAATCGCGGACCCCTTCGGCCCCGATCTTGGCAACGAAACTGTCGTGGCCATAGTTGTCGAGCGCCTCGCGCAACTCCTCTTCGGAGAGCAGTTGCTTTTCCTTCAGCGGGGTTTCGCCGGGATCGACCACGATGTAGTTGTCGTAATATAGGACGCGCTCGAGATTGCGCATGGTCATATCAAGAATCAGGCCCATGCGGCTCGGCGTGGCTTTGAAGAACCAGATATGCGAGGTCGGCACGGCCAACTCGATATGCGCCATGCGTTCGCGGCGGACACGCGACAACGTGACTTCCACGCCGCAACGGTCGCAGATGACGCCCTTGTGCTTGATGCGCTTGTACTTGCCGCACGAACATTCCCAGTCTTTGGTCGGGCCGAAAATGCGCTCGCAGAACAGGCCGCCCTTTTCGGGCTTGAAAGTCCGGTAGTTGATCGTTTCCGGATTCTTTACCTCGCCATGGCTCCACGAACGGATCGACTCAGGCGATGCGAGCGTGATGCTCGCATAGTCGGTCTGTTCCTGTTGCTTGATACCGAAGATGTCGGCAACGCTTGAATTGTTTTCCACGGATGTTCCTCCTGCAGTCTAAAATGTCGGTCGTTTACTGGATGGACTAGTCCGAGAGGATGGGTTCGCCATCTTCGTTCTTCACCTGGAAGTTCAGGCCCAGTCCCTGCAGTTCCTTGATCAATACGTTGAACGATTCCGGGCGTCCGGAGTCGAGGACGTTTTCGCCCTTGACGATCGCTTCGTACATACGGGTACGTCCGGCAATGTCGTCGGATTTCACCGTCAGGATTTCCTGCAATGCGTGTGCCGCGCCATAAGCCTCGAGCGCCCACACTTCCATTTCCCCGAAACGCTGGCCGCCATACTGGGCCTTACCGCCGAGCGGCTGCTGCGTAACGAGCGAATAGGGACCTACTGCACGGGCATGGATCTTCTCGCTGACCAAGTGGTGCAGCTTGAGGATGTACATGACCCCGACCACGACGCGCTGTTCGAAGCGATCGCCGGTACGGCCGTCGTACAGCTCGGTCTTGCCGTCTTCGGCCAGACCGGCCTCGCCAAGCATGTCGCGAATCTGCTGTTCCGAGATACCGTCGAAAATCGGCGTTGCCGCATGCATACCCAGGTGTTTGCAGGCCCATCCCAGATGGGTTTCCAAAACCTGACCCACGTTCATACGCGAGGGTACGCCGAGCGGGTTGAGAACGATGTCGACCGGGGTGCCGTCCGGAAGGAACGGCATGTCTTCCTCGGCAACGATGCGCGAAATCACGCCCTTGTTACCGTGGCGACCGGCCATCTTGTCCCCCACCGAAAGCTTTTTCTTTTCGGCGATGTAGACCTTGACGGACTTCACGATGCCCGCATCGAGCTCTTCGCCGCTTCCGGCGCGGTCGAGCGAGCGGTCCTTGTCCTGACGCGCTTCGTGGAACTTGCCGCGATATTCGTCGATGATGCCCATGATCTTGATGCGGATCGGGGACGGATCGATTTCGACGTGCTCGTAGTTGGCCGCCAACTTACGCAGGAGCGTTTTGGTGATCTTGCGGTTGGCCGGGATGATGACATCGCCGGAA
Organism: Pontiella sp.; assembly: GCF_041622395.1. Lineage (NCBI taxonomy): Bacteria > Pseudomonadati > Kiritimatiellota > Kiritimatiellia > Kiritimatiellales > Pontiellaceae > Pontiella > Pontiella sp. Next base: position 2,218 of record NZ_JBFJYW010000147.1, read on the forward strand.
TCGGCGTTCATCACGTCGAGCGGAATCTTTTCGCCGAGCAGGATGTTGGAAAGCGCCTCGGTCAGGTCTTCGGTCAACTGCGCCACGACGTCTTCATGCCGTTCGGAGATTTCGTTCTGAAGTTTTTTCAGGTCGGTCGGCTTGTCCTTGCTAGCGCCCATGGCGTTGTTCTTGGAGGAAACCTTGACGTCCATGACGATGCCGTGGGTTCCCGACGGCGCCTTCAGCGAAGTATCGCGGACATCGGCGGCCTTTTCGCCAAAGATGGCGCGCAGCAGCCGTTCTTCCGGGGCCAGTTCGGTTTCGCTCTTCGGGGTAATCTTGCCGACGAGGATGTCGCCGGGTTTGACCTCGGCGCCGATTTGGATGATGCCGTCGTGGGAGAGGTTTTTGAGGGCCTCTTCGCCGACGTTCGGAATATCGCGGGTGATTTCTTCCGGGCCCAGTTTGGTATCGCGGGCACCACACTCGAATTCCTCGATGTGGATGGACGTGTAGACGTCTTCGCGCACCAGCTTCTGGTTGATCAGGATGGCATCCTCGAAGTTGTAGCCGCCCCACGGCATGAACGCGACAACCGCATTCTTACCGAGCGCGAGTTCGCCCTGGTCGGTTCCGGAGCCATCGGCCAAGACGTCGCCCGCCTTGATCTTCTGGCCAACCTTGACGAGCGGACGCTGGTTCAGGCAGGTGCCGGCATTGGAGCGCATGAACTTGCGGAGCTTGTATTCCTGGAATTCGTTGCCCGATTTCTTGACGGGCATTTTTCCGTCGGGGGTAATCACGATGCGATCGGCGGAAGCATAGGCCACTTTGCCGTCGGCCTTGGCGGTTACCAGCACGCGGGAGTCGCGAGCCAGCCGGCCTTCGATGCCGGAACCGACAAACGGACGTTCCGACTTCATCAGCGGAACCGCCTGGCGTTGCATGTTCGAGCCCATGAGTGCGCGGTTGGCATCGTCGTGCTCAAGGAACGGAATCAAACCGGCCGCAATGGAGACCACCTGTTTCGGCGATACGTCCATGTATTCGACCTTTTCCGGCGCCACTTCGATGAAGTCGCCACGGACGCGAACCATGACGCGGTCGTTCATGAAGCAGTTCTTTTCGTCGAGCGGCGCATTGGCCTGGGCGATGACGTAGCGTTCTTCCTCGTCGGCGGTGAGCCAATCGAGGTGTTTGCTGACCTTGCCCTTGGCGCACTTGAGGTAAGGCGTCACGATGAAACCGTACTCGTTGACCTTCGCGAAGGTGGAAAGCGAGGAGATCAGACCGATGTTCGGGCCTTCCGGCGTTTCGATCGGGCAGATACGGCCATAGTGCGAGGAGTGGACGTCGCGGACTTCGAATCCGGCGCGATCGCGGTTCAGGCCGCCCGGTCCGAGAGCGGAGAGACGGCGTTTGTGCGTGAGCTCCGAAAGCGGGTTGGTCTGGTCCATGAACTGGGACAGCTGGCTGCGGCCAAAGAAGTCCTTGATCACGGCGGAAAGCGCCTTCGGGTTGATCAGCTTTTGCGAAGAGAGGCGGTCGACCGTCGTATCGAAAATGGTCATGCGCTCTTTCACGAGGCGCTGGATACGGGCCAAGCCAACGCGGCACTGGCCTTCAAGCAGTTCGCCAACGGTGCGGATGCGGCGGCTTCCCAAGTGGTCGATGTCGTCGAGCGTACCTTCGCCATTGCGGATCATCAGCAAGTAGCGCAGGGCTTCGACCACGTCTTCGACTTCCAAGGTCAGCGAGTCGCTCTTGATGCCGAGCTTCTGCTGGATCTTGTAGCGGCCGACGCGGCTGAGACTGAAGCGCGCTTCATCGAAGAAGAGACGCTTGATCATCTGGCGAGCGGAAGCGGTGGTGGGCGGATCGCCCGGACGCAGCTTCTGATAGAGGTCTTTGAGGGCTTCGTCCACGGTGCGGGTGGTATCGGCCTGAACGGACTTCAGGAAAAGCCCCTGGTCCCAAGAAACGTCGACCACGGAGACCTTCTTGTAGCCGGCCAGCTTCATGCGCTGGATCATGTCGACGGTCAGCGCATCGTAGCGACGGCCGATCACGGATTCGGAATCGGCGTCCACGATATCGTCGCTGAGCACGAGGTTTTCGAGGTCGGCTTCCTGATAGGTTTTTTTGGCCAGGGAGAACTCGGAAAACTTGTAGTAGAGATTCAGGATCTCTTCATCTTTTTCGTAGCCCAAGGCCCGCAGGAAGGTCGACGCCAGGAATTTGCGGCGGCGGCGCTTGCGGTCCAGGTAGATGTAGATCAGGTCGCTGGTATCGAACTGCGCCTCGATCCACGAACCGTGGTCGGGAATGATGCGGAACGAATGCAGCGTCGAACCGTTCGCATGCTGGGACGACTCGAAGCAGATGCCAGGAGAGCGGTGCAGCTGGCTGACGATTACACGCTCGGCCCCATTGATCACGAAGCTTCCGCTTTCGGTCATCAGCGGGATTTCGCCCATGAACAGCGTGTCTTCGCGCAGGTCCTCGCCTTCGCGCAACTTGAACGTTACGTAAAGCGGCGCCGAAAAGGTTTCCCCTTCGCGCAGCGATTCCATGTGGTCAAGTTTAGGGGCCTTGATTTCGTAACTCACGAAATCAAGCGCTATCTGTCCGTCGTAACTCTCGATCGGAAACGCTTCGCCCAAAACAGCTTGAAGACCCATCTTCTTCCGCTTGGAAGGAGACGAGCCCTGTTGGAGGAAGTCCCGGTAGGAGTTCAGTTGGATTTCGATCAAGTCGGGCGCATCTAGCGCGTCGGTCAGCTTGCCAAAGTTTTTTCTATCAGCCATCCCGCACCTTCAGGTTTATATTGGAATAATAACGGTTGTTCCCCTTTGGGTCTCAAAGGGGAACTAACACAAGCCATCTTGACGACGGCGCAAACTATCTGGAATCAAGAACCGCGGGGTTACTTGAGTTCGATCGTTGCTCCAACACCTTCGAGCTTTTCTTTCATGGCTGCGGCATCTTCCTTGGAAACACCCTTCTTGACGCTGGCCGGAGCCCCGTCAACCAGTTCCTTGGCTTCCTTCAGGCCGAGACCCGTGATGGCACGGAGTTCCTTGATGACCTGGATCTTGGATGCGCCGGCAGCGGTAAGAACAACTTCGAATTCGGTCTGTTCTGCTGCAGCGGCACCTTCGTCGGCGGCCGGGGCTGCGACGGCAACGGCGGCCGGAGCGGCTGCGGTTACGCCGAGACGATCTTCGAGCGCCTTAACGAGCTTGGAAAGTTCGAGAACCGAGATGGTTTCAACCCAATCAACGAATTCTGCCATTTTGCCTTCGAGTACTACTTCTGCTTTTGTTTCTTCGGACATTTTTTGCCTCCTAATGAACTGCTTCTAATTCAAATTAATAGTTATGCTTCTTGTTCTTTTTTGTCTATTACCGCGCTCAGCACGTAGACCAAACTTGCGACCTTCTGGTTCATCACGCCGACCAACTGGCTGCACGGTGCCTGCAAGGTGCCGAGCAACATGGCGCGCAACACATCCTTGGACGGAAGCTTGGAAAGCTCCACGACATCCTCTGCGGAGATGCTCTTGCCTTCGACAAATCCACCCTTGATCACGGGTTTTTTCTTCGCTGCGGTAAACTTCTTGATGACCTTCGCCACTTCGACCACATCGCCGTCGCCGTAGATCATCGCGGTCTGCCCCTTGAGCAATGCGGAAGCATCCTCGGAAAGCGCCCGGTTGAGCATGCGGTTTTTGACGACGTTGAACGATGCGCCATTCTCGCGGAGCGATTTCTTGAGCTCGTTGGTGGTGGGCATGTCCATGCCGTTGTAATCGGCAAGGATCATGTAGAGCGCACCAGCGACACGCGCATCGATCTCGTTCGCTTCAGCGATTTTTTCAGGTCTCATACCTTTTTCTTGTGGTTTCATCTCAATACCAACCCTTCCTATGCGGAGATTTCCTTGAGGGCGACCCGGAGACCCGGACCCATCGTGCTGGAAATGGTGCAACGTTTGATGTAGGTGCCCTTCGCGCTAGCGGGCTTGGCACTGTTGATCGCGTCAACAACTGCCTTTGCGTTTTCGAGCAAAGCCGTTTTTTCGAAGGACCGCTTTCCAAAGGGAACCGCAATGTTGCCATTGCGATCCATGCGGAACTCGACGCGACCGGCCTTGAGCTGGTTGACCGCCGAGGCGGTGTCGTCGGTGACCGTTCCGGTCTTCGGGTTCGGCATCAGGCCGCGGGGACCGAGTACACGGGCCACCTTGCGGACTTCTTTCATCGCGTCGGGCGTAGCCACGGCCGCATCGAAATCAACCCAACCTTCCTGGATCTTCTTGATCAGATCTTCGAAACCAACTTCGGCCGCTCCTGCGGCGCGGGCCGCTTCCGCAGCGTCGCCGGTGGCGAACACAATGACGCGAACATCTTTACCCGTACCGTGCGGCAGCGCAACGGTGGAGCGAATTGCCTGATCGGACTTGGTCGGATCGACCCCCATCCGGAAGGCAAACTCAAACGTTTCGTCGAACTTTGCGGTGGGGTTTTCCTTCAGGAACTCGACTGCGCTTTCAACGCTGTAGTCGGCCTGCTTGGTCACCTTCGTCGCAACTGCGATATATTTTTTTCCGTGAATAGCCATCTTTATTCCACCTCGATTCCCATGCTGCGCGCAGTGCCTTCGATGATACGAACAGCGGCGTCTAGGCTGCTGGCGTTGAGATCGTCTTTCTTGGTCTCAACGATTTCCTCGAGTTGCGCGCGGGTTACCTTGCCTACCTTGTCGCGGTTCGGGACACTCGATCCCTTGGCGAGGCCGGCAGCCTTCTTCAGCAATACCGATGCGGGCGGGCTCTTCGTGACGAACGTAAAACTGCGGTCGCTATATACGGTGATGACCACCGGAACAACCATTCCCGCCTGGCTCTGCGTGGCGGCATTATACGCCTTGCAGAACTCCATGATGTTCACGCCTTTCTGACCCAATGCGGGACCGACCGGCGGAGCAGGGTTTGCGGCCCCTGCGGGTATCTGCAATTTGATGTACCCTGTGATTTCCTTAGCCATAACTAACCTCTATAAATTTATTCAGCCGAGCGTTCGACTTGCCAGTATTCGAGTTCCACCGGCGCCGTGCGCCCAAAGATCGAGACGGAGATTTTGAGTTTGCCGCGTTCCGGATCAACTTCCTCGATAACTCCGTTGAAGTTCATGAACGGCCCATCGGTCACCTTTACGGTTTCTCCGGGCTCGAACATTACCTTCGGAGCAACGGCTTCTTTCTTTTCCTCGATCTGGTTGACGATGGAGTTCACCTCGTCGTCGCTCATGGGTGCCGGGCGTTCGCCGCCCAGGAAACCGATGACGCCCGGCGTATTCTGGATAAAGGTCCAGGCGCTGGCGTTCACCGACTTATCGTCGTTGAACAGGTCGATATTGATCAACAGGTAGCCCGGAAAAAACTTCCGGTTCACCGTGGTCTTCTTGCCCTGTCTAACTTCGGAGACCTTTTCGGACGGGATGAGCACCTCGCCGATGATCTCTTCCATCTCCTCTTGCTGCACCCGGCTGGCGATGTTTTTCTTAACCTTCAGCTCGTGCCCGGAAAGCGCGTGTAAAATGAACCACTGTTTTGGCATGTCGTTCGTTCCTATAAATAAACTAGCGGATGATGAAGCGAAGCAGGTTTACGTTGACCACATCGCAAAGTCCAACGAAGGCGCCGAGAATGATGACCGAAATGATGACCACCACGGATTGGCCAAACAGTTCCTTGCGGGTTGGCCAGGTACACTTCAGTAGTTCTACCTTGACCTCTTCGAGGAAGGTTTTCAGCCCACCGACACCTTCGTTTAGTTTATTCATTGTTGCTTTCCAGTTTCAAATTAGTGGCAGGTCGGAAGGGACTCGAACCCCTAACATCCGGTTTTGGAAACCGGTGCTCTACCGATTGAACTACCGACCTGTCGTAAAATCGAATCAACTACTTCGTTTCGCGATGCAACGTATGCCGCTTGTCGCGCGGGCAATACTTCTTGATTTCGCGGCGCGTGGTTTCCAGCTTTTTATTGCGGGTGCCCGTGTAGTTGCGCTCTTTGCACTCGGTGCAGGCCAGAGTAATGATATCTCTTGGCATGGTTTTATCCTATTAGAGTTTAAACGGGTACAGGCAGGGATACCCTGCCCGCCCCGGTTACTCGCTGGAGTTACTCAACGATTTCGATTACGCGGCCGGCACCAACGGTACGGCCACCTTCACGGATGGCGAAGCGCATGTGCTGCTCCATCGCGATCGGAGTGATGAGCGTAACATCCATGGTGACGTTGTCGCCCGGCATGACCATCTCAACGCCCTCGGGCAGCTGGATGTCGCCGGTTACGTCGGTCGTACGGAAGTAGAACTGCGGACGATACCCCTTGAAGAACGGCGTATGACGGCCACCTTCGTCTTTGGAAAGGACGTAAACTTCGCCCTTGAAGCGGGTGTGCGGCTTGATGGAGCCGGGCTTGGCCAGAACCTGGCCGCGCTGTACGTCTTCCTTCTTGGTGCCGCGCAGCAGGATACCGACGTTGTCGCCGGCCTGACCCTCGTCGAGGATCTTGCGGAACATTTCCACACCCGTGCAGGTGGTGGTAACGGTATCTTTCAGACCAACGATTTCGATCTGGTCGCCGGTGTGGATCACACCGCGTTCGACACGGCCCGTTACAACGGTACCGCGACCTTCGATCGAGAACACGTCTTCGATCGGCATCAGGAATGCCTGGTCGGTGATGCGCTCGGGCTCCGGAATCCACGTATCGAGGGCGTCCATGAGCTCCTGAATGCAGGCGGCTTCGGGGCCGGTCGGGTTCTGGATGGCCGGAAGAGCCGCGCCGCGAATGATCGGGCTGTCTTCTTCGAAGTCGTACTTCGCGAGCAGCTCCTGAATTTCCATTTCAACGAGTTCGATCAATTCTTCGTCATCGACGAGGTCGCACTTGTTGAGGAAAACAACGATTTTCGGAACACCAACCTGGCGGGCCAGCAGAATGTGCTCGCGGGTCTGCGGCATCGGGCCTGAAGGCGCTTCAACCACGAGAATCGCGCCGTCCATCTGGGCAGCACCCGTAATCATGTTCTTCACATAGTCGGCGTGACCGGGGCAGTCGACGTGCGCATAGTGACGATTGTCGGACTCGTACTCGACGTGCGAAGTC
>NZ_JBFJYW010000148.1:0-9335 GCF_041622395.1 Pontiella sp.
AATTGGATTCGACGTCCGTCAGCTGCGCGTTCATCAGCGCCGTGGCGATGCCGAGGTCGGCCCGCTCTCGAATCTTGATGTTGGCAGAGCCCGCCTCGACCAAGTGGACCTCGGAGGAGGCATCGATGAATTCCGATTCATCGTCCACGACCTTCACGCCGAGGTTTTTGGGATCGATGATTTTCTTGAGCACGCTGGCCTTGAAGACCTGCGGGGTTTGCGCGACCCATGCGGTATTGCGGTCGAGGGTTTCGGTAACCCGCATGCCTTTGGGCGCCACCTTGACGGCGTCCGGCAACTTGTGTGCCGCGATGGCGCACCCATAGCGCTTGGCGCATTTGACCGTTTCGGCGAGCAGCTTCTGGGAGATGAACGGTCTCGATGCCTCATGCACCACCACCACCGAAGGTTCGGTCTTGATCTTGCCAAAAACCGTGCGCAAGGAACTAAGGCGGTTGACCCCGCCAACCACCACGCCGCACACCTTGGTGCAACCATAGCGCTTGATGACCTGAACCGCGGATTCGACCCGCTCCTTGCTGACCACCAGGACCACGCTATCGATCTCTGGAGACAGCTCGAGCACCCGAAGGGAATGGGCGATCATGGGACGGTTCCCCAACGTCAAAAAAGCGGCCTCCGTTCCCGGCGCAATTTCCTCTTCTTTCCCGCATGCGATAATGATTGCCATTGTATCCATAAAAAACCTCCACCAACTCCAAACCCCACGGATTTATAGTAATTTAGGAATTTACAAAGACAACGTCAAGGTTTTGCCCCAAGGATATTGCCTGTGGGACTTCGAAAAACAGCGACTCCTGGCTCCAAACGGAAAGGCCCCGCCGTGTGCGGGGCCTTTCCGTTTGGAGGATTAGTCGGCGGCGGGTTCTTCCGCCGGCCCCGCTTCGGGAGGCTCCTTCTCCTTCACCAACTTGTCGCGGCCAATCAGGAAGTCGCCGACTTCGTAGGAACTGACGACATAGGTCCAGTTTTTCACGTTGTCGGGAACGTCGCCGGAGAGGCGGATGTAGCGGCCGTTGTCGGCCTCGCCGCCCACGGTGACCGTGTAGGTCTTGTTGGTGGTCGATGCGGTGTAGACCACGGCATCGGCAAACCCGAGGTCGGCGTCGGACTGGGCCGGATCGGCGACGGTGGTGCAGTTGAGATACTGCAACGCCATGCGCAGCTTGTTGGCCTCGGACGGCTCGAACTCCTCGGTCTCCGCGTCGAGGTCGGCCAACGTCCAGCGGTTGCTCACCGCATTCAGCTCAACGTCGCCCACTTTGACCGAAACGAGGTCGGACGAGGAAACGTTGATCAGCCCGGTGTCGATCCAATCGCTCGACGTTTCGTCGAACGGGTGGAAGTCGTAATCGACCAAATAGATTTCATCCGCGCCGCCCTTGCGGACAAAGTGCTGGTTGGCCCAACCGCTCGAAGCATCGCGCCGCGCGCCGACCTCGATCTTCACCGCCTCCTTGCCGCCGCGGAACAAGGCGATGGACTTCGCGGCATCCAAGCCATATTCCGCGGGGTCGACGTTCGCCGCCCGGACGGGAGATCCCATCGCGACCTCCGCCACCGCGCGCAGGGCGTCGGCCAGTTTCTTGAAGTTGACCGGATAATCGAAGAGCGAACCGACCACCCATTGGCCCTCCTTCTTCGCCAGCTTGACCGACGCGCCTCCCTCGGCGATTTCCACGCCGTCGATATCGTTCAGCTCAACCCCTTGCAAAAGGGTCGCGCCGTCTTGCGCCGCGGCCGGGCGGCGCTTCTGGCCCCCCGTTTGCTGCATCAGCGCAATTCCCGCCAGCACCGCCAGCGCAATCGCCATTCCAATCAGTTTTTTTCCTGTCATCTTTTATTCATTTCACTTCGTGAAATCAACGGTCAGTCGGCTTTACCGACCTTCGCCCCGTTCTACCGTGTCTTGCGAATCCACCACCCACGCCCGATGCCGAAAATTGCGACGAGCATCGGAACGCCGAGTATGTTGAGCGCCTTGAGACGCACCCCGAGCATTTCGATGTCGCGCCGCAGGCTCTTGCGGACTTCCTTGAGCGACTGCTGGGTCTGGAAGACCTCCTCGCGGAATTTTTTCACTTCGGCCTCCTGCTCGGGCGACAGGAACAGTTGCTGGCCGTCGTCGCGCGACTGCTGGAGCTGCGAAAGCTTGGCCTGCGTCGCCTGCAGCTGGGCGTTCAACCGTTGCTCTTCGGCCTGCCACTTGAAGGCGGCTTGCTTTTCGAGCTCGATCACGCGGTCGAACGGACGGTCGTAGGAGTTGCGGCTGCGCAGCCCGATCAGCGCCTCGCTGCCGCAGAGCTGCTCGACCATGTTGACGGCGAAGCTCAGGTTGTCGTTGCGCGGCTGGACAAGGGTCTGCCCCATGAAGTTGATGCTATCGGTCGCGATGCGGTCGGCCAGCAGATCGACGTCCGAAACCAGAATCACGATGCCCGGTTTTTCGCTCTGCTTCAGGCCGTCGCGGTCCGGGAAGGCGGACGACAGCGAGCCCGTCAGGCGCAGCGCCAGCGGCACGCGCCGTTTTTCGGAGGGGATGTCGATCTTCCCCATGCGCGCGGCCATGGTGCTCGCCGTATAGCCGTCGTCGGCCGTATGGATCAGCTCCGCGACCTCGACGCCGTTGGTGGCGGCGACTTCGAAGACCCCCGCGAACGGCATCATCATCTCGTTGAGCGATCCCGTCGCGATATCTTCGCGGTTGATCTGCGCCTCCCGCAGCGACAACCAGGTGGCGTTGCGTTGCGCTCTGCCGTTGCCGGCGGAGAGCAGGCTCGCCGCCGATTCGTCGGCCGCCAACTGGCCGGGCACCATTTCCACGCCCCACGCGGCGGTCAGCTGGTTGAGATCCGATGCGGACTGCGGAGGCGACATGCCCATCTGCATCATCTGCGGATCGGCGCTCTCCTGCGCGGTGATGCACAGCGCATCGGTAAAGGCCAGCAATCGCCCGCCGCGCAGCACGAACTGGTCGATGGCAAAGAGCGTGTCGTCGGAAATCTCCGCCGGGTGAATGACGATCAGCGCATCGACGTCCGCCGGGATGTTGGTGGCGGTCATATCGATCTGCTCGAGGTCGTACTGGCGCTCGATCTCGGAAACGACCGCCCATTTTCCAGCGCCCCCGCCCTGCTGCATCATGTAGGGGTTCGAGGGCACGGAGCCGTTCACGGGCAACGCGCTCATGATCCCGACTTTGGCGCTCTTTTCGGCGGCGACTTCCGAAACCATGCGGGTGAGCAGGTATTCCAGGCGCGGCTCGGCGCTCTGCGCGAGCATCGGGATGGCCGCTTCGCGGTTACCCGAAACGGCGACGATGCCGAAATAGAGCTGGCCGCCCATGCCGAACATGTCGAGCGCCTGCCCCTGCAGGCCATAGCGCTGCGCCCACTCCTCCTCGTCGGAGTCGGGTTTGGGATCGTATTCCTCCACGACGAGATAGCCGCCGGAACGCGATTCGTATTCCTTGAGCAGGTCGCGCACGCGCGCCGCGAAGTTTTTCGTCGTGACCGGAAGACGGTCATTGCTCTTGGAAAAATAAAACTTGAGCGTCACGTCGCGGTCCAACGCTCCGAGCAGCTGCTTGGTGCCGGCGGAGAGCGTGTAGAGTTGATCCTCGGTCACATCGGCGCGCAGCCGCATCGGGCGCAGCACCGCGTTGAGGGCGATCAATATGCCCAGCAGAAGCAGCACCCCCGCCAGGCCGGTCATTTTTTTCATTTGGTTCATCATAAAATACTCCCTTTCCCTACCTGCCGACTTTGTTCTTCAGTACGACTTGCGTGGCGAAAAGCATGAAGACCATCACCGACGCAAAGTAGACGAGATCGCGCAGATCGATGACCCCGCGCTGAAGCGCTTCGTAGTGCGGCATGAAGCTGAACGCGGCCACGCCGTCGACGAACCACGTCGGGGCCCAGCGCGACAGCAGGTCGGTGACGGGCGAATAGCCCGCGAGGATGAGGAACAGGCCAATGACGACCGCGAGAATGAAGCTGATCACCTGGTTGCGCGTCAGCGCCGAGGTGAACATGCCGGCGGCGACATAGGCCCCGGCCAGCAGGCCGCTGCCGAGGTAGCCGGCAACGATCGCGCCCAGGTCGGGCGCCCCGAGATAGGCGGCGGTCATCGGCACCGGGAAGGTAAGCGCCAGCGCCAGCAACATGAAGAGCCAAGCGGCGGCGAACTTGCCGAGCAGCGCCTGCAGCGGCGTGACCGACACGGTGAAGAGCAGCTCGATCGTCCCCGAGCGGCGTTCCTCGGCCCACAGGCGCATGGCGACCGCGGGAACCAGAATCATGTAGAGCCACGGATGCCACGCGAAGAACCCGTTGAGGTCCGCCTGCCCCGCTTCGAAGAACTGCGCGAGCGAGAAGGTGAAGAACCCGGCCAACATCAGGAAGATGATAATGAAGACATAGGCCACCGGGGAATCGAAGTAGGCGCGCCATTCGCGTTTGGCGACGGCCAACACATGCGAGGTTGCCTCGTTCATTACGCCACCTCCTTCTTCTTGGCGTCTTCGGTGATGGTGATTTGGCGGAAGACATCGTCGAGCCGCCCTTCGTCGACCTTGATATCGGACACCTTCCAGTTGTTTTGCCGGGCGGCGCCGAGAATGTCGGCGGCAATCGATTTGCCCGCTTTCGGGAAGGCGACAATCTTGCCGTCGGTCGTGCGCACCTCCTTGACGGCGTCGAGCTTGCCGAGCTTTTCGGCAATGCCCGGGCCTTCGGCGACGAGGGTGACGGCGTTGTAGGTCTCGCTGCGCGCCTTGAGCGCGGCGGGCGTATCGTCGGCAACCACCTTGCCGGCGCTGATGATGATGGCGCGGGTGCAGATGGCCTCGACCTCCTCCAGCACGTGGGTCGAAAGCATGACGACGCGCTCGGAGGCCATCTCCCGGATCATGTCGCGGACGACCTGCTTCTGGTTGGGATCGAGGCCTTCGGTCGGCTCGTCGAGCAGGAGGATGTCGGGATCGTGCAACAGGGTCTGCGCCAGGCAGGTGCGCTGGCGATAGCCCTTGGAGAGGGTATCGATGGTCTGGCTGCGGACCGGACCGAGGAAGCAACGTTCAATCGCGCGGTCGACGCGCGAATCGCGCTCCTTGCCGGAAAATCCGCGCACCTCGGCGAGGAAGCGCAGGAACCCGGCGACGGACATATCCTCGTAGAGCGGGGTGGTTTCGGGCATGTAGCCAATGCTTTTCTGGGCCGCGACCGGATCGCTGGCGACATTGATGCCCTTGACGTGAATGTTGCCTTGGGTGGGCGGGAGGAATCCGGCCACCATGCGGATCGTGGTGGTTTTCCCGGCGCCGTTCGGGCCGAGGAACCCGAGCACGGTCCCTTGTTGAACTTCGAACGATACGCCGTCGACGGCGCGCCGCTGGCCGAAGTCCTTGACCAAATCAACTGCTTTGATCATTGCTCAACTTCTCCTTACGTTTGGTTTGTGGATATTCGTTCATCGGTGGCACCCCAACGCGCCACACCTTCTTCCCGCTCCTTGTTAAGGGACGGAACCCAATATCAGACTTGCAACGCCACGCGGCGTTCATTTTTCTTCCCAAAAAAAGCGCCGCGCGGCGGCTCGGTTGGTACCGTTGCTTATCTGCCATGAACGATGCCGACAAAATCCTGATTCTATTCGACGGCGAGTGCCCGCTCTGCCGCCGGAAAATCCGCTTTTTCCGACGAAGGGACAAAGCCGGGCGGCTGGCCTATGCCGACATCCGCGCCGAGGGATTCGAGTCGCCGATCCCGGCGATCGGCTTCGACACGCTGGAGCGGAAAATCCATGCCGTCACGCCGGAAGGGGAAGCGGTTTCGGGCATGGCGGCCATCCGGGCGGTCTACCGGGCGATCGGGCTCGGCTGGCTGGCCGCGCCGACGGGCTGGCCCGGCCTGCGCCCGGCATTCGACCTGCTCTACCGCGGCGTTGCCAAAAACAGAATCCTGCTCGGCCGGATTTTGCGACTGGACCGCCCATAGCGCATTCATCCACAACATCTTGTGCAATCCCCTCAGGAAGCCCACAACTTGCGCGTTGACTATTCACGAGTCCTCAAGCAAAATTTCTGCGTATTTAGGCGAACATCCGAGACCAACACCCGAGGGATGGAAGGAGGCTGGAACCCTCGAAAAAAAAACTTAAACCAACATGAAAGGTGCACCCGAAGCATGACATCTCCCAAGAAGAAAATCTTTGTTCTCGACACCAACGTAATCCTCCACGACAGCAGCTGTATCCATCATTTCGGCGAACACGACATCGTCATCCCGATCACCGTCCTTGAAGAGCTGGACAATTTCAAGAAAGGGAACGACTCGCTCAACTACCACGCCCGCGCATTCGCGCGTACCCTCGACTCGCTGGCCGAAGACAAACTGTTCAATGGCGGCGTTTCGATCGGGACCGGACGCGGCAGAATCAGCATCAAGCTCGACCGTAAATTCGCGGACGATATCGCCGCCAATTTTTCCGACACCAAGAAACCGGACCACCGCATCCTCAACATCGGATACCAAGTCGCCAAGGAAAACGCGGACCGGATCGTTTGCCTCGTCACCAAGGACGTCAACCTGCGCATGAAGGCCAAGGCCGTCGGGTTGCTGGCGCAGGATTACAAGAACGACCACGTCACCGACGTGCAGCAACTCTACACCGGTTCGCGGGTCGTCGAAAACGTCGCCCCCGCATTGATCAACCTGATGTATACCCCGCCCTACGAGTTCCCCGCCGGCGAACTGGAACTGGAGCGGCCGCTGGTTCCGAACGAATACCTGATCCTGCGCGGCGAACGCAAATCGGCCCTGGCGGTCTACGACGACGAGCTAAGCTTGATCAAGCACGTCGACAAAGTGCCCGCCTTCGGCATCACCCCGCGCAACTCGGAGCAGACCTATGCGCTCGACGCGATCCTCAACGACAACGTGCGGCTCGTCTCGCTGACGGGCAAGGCCGGAACGGGAAAGACGCTCATTGCGCTGGCCGGGGCGCTGAAACGCAAAAAGAGCTACCGCCAAATCCTGATGGCGCGCCCCATCGTCGCGCTCAGCAACAAAGACATCGGCTTCCTGCCCGGCGACATCAAATCGAAACTCGACCCCTACATGAAACCGCTGTTCGACAACCTAGCCGTCATCGAACACGCGCAGGGCGACGCCAAGCGCAGCCAGGTCTCCAAACTCGTGGACGACAGCAAACTGGTTATCGAGCCGCTCTCCTACATCCGCGGACGCAGTCTGGTGAACACCTTCTTCATCATTGACGAAGCGCAAAACCTGACGCCCCACGAGATCAAAACCATCATCACCCGTGCGGGCGAAGGAACGAAAATCGTCTTCACGGGCGACATCTTCCAGATCGACCACCCCTACCTCGACAGCCACTCGAACGGATTGAGCTATCTGATCGAAAAGATGATGGGCCAACGGCTCTACGCACACATCAACCTAACCAAAGGCGAACGCTCCGAACTGGCCGATCTGGCCGGGACCCTGCTCTAAAGCGGGAAAGCGCGGCCCGGCGGCAAGTCCAAACAACGACGCGTCCGGCCGCCGCCCGGCATTTTTCAATCCCGAGGCGAACGGCGCGCGGCTGGATTAGAACGGCACGAAGTTGGTTTCGGGCGTGATTTTTGCAACGGTTTTGGCCAGCAGGGATGCGCTGAGCTCGAGATCCGTGAGGCTGATGAGCTCGCAGGGGCTGTGCATGTAGCGCAGCGGGATGCTGACGAGCGCGGAGGTGACCCCTGCCCGGTTGAGCTGGATGGCGTTGGCATCGGTTCCGGTACCGCGCGGCTCGGCGTTGAGCTGCACGGGGATCTTTTCTTCCGTTGCCGTCGTCACCAGCAGCTCGAAGAGCTTTGCATTGATATTGGGGCCGCGGGTCAGCACGGGGCCTTTGCCGAGTTCAATGAGATTTTCGCGCTTCATCGCTTCGCCCATGTTCGGATGGTCGGTGGCGAAGGTAACATCGACCGCAATGCCGATATCGGGATCGATTCCGTATGCGGCGGTGGTGGCGCCGCGCAGGCCGATCTCTTCCTGCACGGTGGCAACGGCATGGATCTCGGCCTCGGGATTGAGCGCGGAAAGCTGGCGGGCCGCCTCAAGCACCACGAAGGCCCCGGCGCGGTCGTCGAACGCGCGGCCGGCCGCCAGGCCGTTGGCGAGCTCTTCAAAACCGTAGGCCAGTACCATCGGATCGCCGATCTCGACCATTTTTTCGGCATCCTCTTTGTCCTTGGCGCCGATATCGACCCACAGGTCCTTGATTTCGGAAACCTTCTTGCGGTCGTCCGGCGTCTGCAGGTGAATGGCCACTTTCCCAATCACGCCGCGAACAATGCCCTTCTTGGTCACGATTTGAACGCGCTGTCCCTGGGCGATCTGCGAATCCCATCCACCCAGCGCCTGAATCCATAGGAAACCCTTCTCGTCGATGTAGGAAATCTGGAACCCGATTTCGTCGTAGTGTCCGGCGAACATGACGCGCGGGGACCCGCCGGGATTGACGATGGCGTGGGAGTTGCCGTGGGTGTCGGTCCAAACCTTGTCCGCGAAGGTTTCGGCTTCGGCTTTCCAGACCTTGGCGGCGGGACCTTCATAGCCGGACGGGCTGATGCTGTTGATGAGGTCGGCGAGAAATTGTTTGTTCATGTAGGGCTCCTTATGGTGATTCGCAAAAATTAATTGGTAATCCCCCATCCCCCCAAAAGCAACCCATCTTACCGTTAAGTTGGGCCGAGCCCTGCCGCGGCGCCCCAAACCAATAAAAATGCCGAGCCGGCGCAAGCTGGTCGGCAGGAAACGGCGAAGCGATTTTGACCGGGACTTCGCCGAGTGCTCCGTATTTCTTAATCGGTCGCACTGAGCAAACGTTCGCGTGAACAAGGGTTCGATTCAACACCCGCTTCGCTAAAGGCCGCAAAGACAGCAAAGCCGATTCTACGCGAACCTTGCGGCCTTCTGTTAAATCGGAAATGAGCGGAATCTCCTGTATCTGATGAAGCTTTTCCTGCGATCCATCCGAATCTTCAGGATGTTTTATGTACTACCCTGGAAATCTTGAACTTTCGGATGATTTTCAACCACCCGCTTTGCTAGAGGTCACAGAGACACAGAGGGGATATGAATATACGAGCCTCTGTGTCTCAGAGCCCTCTGTGGTAAAAATACGAAGTTCTAGGTGATACGCTGCACTAGCCTGATCTATTCACGGATCCGGTTTTGAGTGCCCTTTTCTGCTTGAAGAGGGGGGATCTCAGGCCGAGAGCGGTTGTGATGCGTTCTGTTTTGCCG
>NZ_JBFJYW010000149.1:0-9313 GCF_041622395.1 Pontiella sp.
CGTTTTTTTATGGTTTTTCCGGACGATCAGCCGCGCGGCTTGAGCTGCGGGAAGAGGATCACGTCGCGGATGGCGTCGGAGCCGGTCAGCAGCATGAGCAGGCGGTCGATGCCGATGCCCATTCCCCCGGTGGGAGGCATGCCGTATTCGAGCGCGGAGAGGAAATCCTCGTCGATCTTGGAACCGTCGCCGGCGGCCTGTTCCTCGAAGCGCTTGCGCTGCTCGATCGGATTGTTCAGCTCGCTGTAGGCCGGGGCGATTTCCTTGCCGCCGATGATCAGTTCGAAGACATCGACGAGTTCCGGATCGTCGGAGCAGGCGTTGGCGAGCGGAACGAGCTCCTTCGGCAGGCGGGTGATGAAGGTCGGCTGGATCAGGGTGCCTTCGATGGTCTTGTCGTAGATTTCGTGGGTGACCTGCTTGAAATCCATGCCCTTCTCGACGTGGACTTCGAGTTCCTCGGCCTTGGCCACGGCTTCTTCGAGGGTTTTCCCGAACCAGTCGGCCCCAAGGTGTTCCTGGATCAGCTCATGGTACGGCACTTCGCGCCACGGGGTGGCCAGATCGATGGTGTTGCCCATCCATTCGAATTCCATTTTTCCGAAGATGGTTTCGGCGAGGTGGGTGAACATGGACTGGATCAGCTCCTGCATGGTCCGCATGTCGCCGTAGGCCTGGTAGATTTCGAGGCAGGTGAATTCCGGATTGTGGGTGCGGTCCAGCCCTTCGTTGCGGAAATTGCGGTTCATTTCGTAGACGCGGTCCATGCCGCCGACGATCAGGCGCTTGAGGTACAGCTCCGGCGCGATGCGCATGAAGACATCGATGTTGAGCGCATTGTAATGGGCCATGAACGGCTTGGCCGCCGCGCCGCCGGCAATCTGCTGGAGCATCGGGGTTTCGACTTCGAAGTAGCCGCGGCCATCGAGGAACTTGCGAATTTCGCGCGTCACCAGCGTGCGCTTCTTGAAGACATCCATCACCTCCGGATTGGAAATGAGGTCGAGCGAGCGCTGGCGGTAGCGGGTTTCGACGTCGGTCAGGCCGTGGAATTTTTCCGGCAGCGGCAACAGGGCCTTGGAAAGCAACTCCCAGCGGTTGACGCGGATGGTTTGCTCTTCGGTGCGGGTAATGAACATTTCGCCTTCCACGCCGATGATGTCGCCGAGGTCGAGCAACTTGAACGCGGCAAAACTCTCTGCTTCGAGGATGTCCCCCTTCACCATGAGCTGGAATTTGGCGGAGCCGTCGGAAATGTGGGCGAAGGCCATCTTGCCCATCTTGCGGATGGCAACGATACGGCCGCAGGCCCGGACCGGCTTGCCTTCCTCGAAGTCGGCGTGCAGGTTCGCTAGATTGTCGGTGCGTTCGAACGCCTGACCGAAAGCCGGGAATCCGGCCTCTTCCAGCTTCTTCATGTTTTCGATGCGCTGCTGGCGGTATTCGTTCCCTGAAAGTTCTTCGCTCATGTTCCTCTCCTAAAAAAAGTGGCCGCAAACCATAGCATCCCATCGCCCCAAGGCAAGCTTGCTTTGGGGAATGGATGGCTGGATTTGCGGATCGCCCAAAAATTGAAACGGCGGGAAACCGCCGTTCAATCCATCCTCATTCCCAATCGGCCAAGCGCAGGTTGGGATTGACGTCCACCGGTTCGGCGCACGCCTTGTTGAGCCGCGCCTTTTCATAGGCGACGCCCGCGATCATGGCGGCGTTGTCGGTGCAAAGCGAGGGCGGGCAGAGCAACAGCGGCACCCCGGTCTTTTCCGCGAGCGCCGTCAGCTTCTCGCGCAGGATCTTGTTGAGCGAAACCCCGCCCGCGCAGGAAAAGCTCTTCACCTCGAAACGCCCGAGCGCCCGCTCGACGCGCATCGTGAGGGCCTCGGCGACCGCTTCCTGGTAGGACGCGGCGATATCGGCCAGCTCCTGCCCTTGCGGTTCGTGGTCGAGGTTTTTGACGTGGGTCAGCAGCGAGGTCTTGAGGCCGCTGAAGCTGAAGCAGAGATCGCGGTCGTATTTGTAGACCCATTTGCCGCGGTCGACGCTGTCGAGCCCGCGCGGGAAGCGGATGGCGTTCGGGTTGCCGCCTTCGGCGGTCTTCTGGATGATGGGCCCGCCGGGATAGCCGAGCTTGAGCACGGCCGCCGCCTTGTCGAGGGCCTCGCCCGCCGCATCGTCGATGGTGCTGCCGAGCAATTCGTACTGCCCCGTTCCGCGCATCAGCACCAGGCTGGTGTCGCCGCCGGAAACCATCAACCCCAGCAGCGGGAACACCTCCTCCTCGGTCGGGGCATCCTCCTTCATGAAAACGGAATGCAAATGCCCTTCGTGGTGGTTGACGCCGATGAGCGGCTTGCCCAAGCGCTGCGCCAGCGTCTTGGCGGCGGCATAGCCGATCAGCAGCGAGCTGGCCAACCCGGGGCCGTAGGTGACGGCGAGGGCGTCGATGGAAGCGTAGGTTTCGCCGGCGGCTTCGAGCGCCTCCTCGATGATGCCCGGCAACTTGGCCACATGGTTGCGCGAGGCGATTTCCGGCACCACGCCGCCATAGGGGCGGTGCTTGGCGATTTGCGAGTAGATGGCGTTCGACAACACCTTGCGGCCGTCTTCCACGACGGCGGCGGCGGTTTCATCGCACGAGCTTTCGATTCCCAGGATTTTCATGGCGCATATAAAACGGGGCCAGACCGAATCATTCAAGCCCCGTTTTAGACAATTGGATGGCCGGCGGGGCGAATCCGCCCCGCCAAGCAGCCGCCCCGCCACGCGCAATCGGCCCGATTGCGGGGGTGGATGAACAAAGCAGTTGACCTGCGGCGATTCCCGTAGATAAATCTTCGAATGCCTGATTCCGAAAACAGCAAGAATATCCAAACCTTCCTCCGGTTCACCATCCTGCAATCGATTGGCACCGGCATCTGGATGGGGAGTGTTTTCAGCCTATTCATCGTCATTATGGCGGAGCAATCCGGCTCGTTGTTCGGTCTCCGGCCGAACGAAGTGCTGGGGGCGACTTCGGCGGTCAGCGGCATCGTGATGCTGCTGTTGGTCCTGCCGGCAGGATTTCTCGCCGACCGCTGGTCGCGGGAGGGAACCATCCGCATCGCCATCGGCTCGGGCATAATCGGCGTGCTTTTTCTCATGCTGGGGCAGAGCATTTATTCGATTATTATCGGGTTGGTTTTCTATGGCGGGTTCAATGCCCTCTCGGGGCCGGCGGCGGAAGCGCTGCTGGCCGACTCGGTCGCGTCCGGCAACCGCTCCGGGATCTATACCCGCATCCACGCCACGCGGCAGTTCGGGATGACGTTCGGCCCGCTCCTGAGCATTTTCCTGTTCCTTTGGCTGGGCAACACGTGGGAGCTCTCCATTCTTCGCCGGGTGATGACCGCCGGGCTGGGATTTGCCATGGTTTCCATTTTCCTGCTGGCGGGCCTGAAGGAACGGCATACCCTCGGCGATGAAAGCGAGTCGGTGCACCACGCCCCTGGGGCGGAACGCCATCAGGCGGCGAGGAAGGGGCAGCGCTTTGTTCCCATGACCATCCTGCTGGCCAACTTCATCGTCGGAATGGGCGCCGGAATGACGGTGAAGTTTTTCCCCGTCTTTTTCCGCGACATCTACAACCTGAGCCCGGTCCAGGTGCAACTGATCCTCACCCTCACCTTTGCCGTCAGCGCAGGGCTCGGGATCCTGGCCCAGCGCATATCGAAAAAACGGGGGCGGGCGCAGATGATCGTTTTGGTCCAGGCCCTGGCCATCGGCTGCCTGGCCTCGATCGCCTTCTATCCGGCCGTCATCTGGCTCGTTCCGCTGTTTGCCTTGCGCAATGCGCTGATGAATGCCTCCCAGCCGCTGAGCCGCTCCATCATCATGGATTTTGTGCCGAAGAAAAACCGCGGCACGTGGAACGCGTTGCAAAGCGTTGCCTGGGGCATCTTCTGGAGCGCGTCGGCCGTGCTCGGCGGCTTCCTGATCGGCGACGGGAATTTCCGACAATGCTTCCTGATCACCGCCGGCGTATATGCGATCGGCACCCTTCCGATCCTCTTCATCATCCCGTTCGTCGAGCAAGAACGGAGCCGGGATCACCAACGGTAATCCTCCGGCGCTCCGCCACGGCGACGCGGAGGTCGCCCTTCATTCCGGTTGCTTAATCCTTTGGCGCACGAAACGGCATATTGGCGCCGGTTTCCTTCAGCCACGCGTCGAGTTTGCGCTCCAGGCGCTCGGCCAATTCGGGCGATTGCCGGGCCAGGTTGGTCGTCTCGCCGATATCGTTGGCCAGGTTGTACAATTCGAGCTCGCCGTTGTCGTTGCGTTTGATGAGCTTGTAGTCGCCTTCGCGAACCATGGTGCCGAGACGGTTCATCCGGTGGAAGGCATAGTTGGGATAGTGGATATAGATGGCGTCGCGTTCGAAACCGTTGGACTTCGACAGCAACGGCACAATGCTCTTCCCGTCGAGGGGGTGGTCCGGGGTCGGCGCCAGACGTGCGGCTTCCAGCAGCGTCGGGTAGCAATCCATGCTGATCACGGGCGTGGCGCAGGTGGTGCCGGGTTCGACCGTGCCCGGCCAACGCACAATCCAGGGAATCCGAACGCCGCCCTCGTAGAGCATGCCCTTGAAGCCGCGCAACGGCCGGTTGTCGCCGTCGTATCCCCCGTTGTCCGACTTGAAGACGACCAGCGTGTTTTCCCGCAGGCCGAGCTCGTCGAGCGCCTTGAGGAAGCGGCCGATCTCCGTGTCCATCGCCTCGATCATGGCGGCATAAACCGGGTTCTTGATTCCGGGACCTTCGCGGCCGCGATACTTGGCAATCAGCTCCTCGCGCGCCTGCATCGGGTAGTGCACGGAATAGGGCCAATAATTCAGATAGAACGGCTTGTCCCGGTTCTCCGCAACAAATGCGATCGCCTCGTCCGCCAGGCGCTCGGGCAAATATTCGCCCTCCATCTTCGGTTCGATGGTCGGGATGCTGTAAGGCGCGAAGTAGCTCGGCGGGCCGCCGCGGAAACAACCGCCGATGTTGATATCGAAGCCCTGCTTGTCGGGGCGGAGCTCGGGCTCGGACGGCCCGTCCTTGTCGTCCCGGGAGACGTAGGAGAGATGCCACTTGCCCACGTGGGCCGTGGCGTAACCGGCGGCCGAGAGCCGCTCGGCAATCGTCACATAGGAGAGCGGGAGGTTGCGCGCGGCATCCGCTTCATGGAGATCCGAGCCCTCCAACGCGAAACCCGCTTTGTTTCCCGGGGCGTGGTTGGTCAGGTGCAAGCGCGCCGGGGCCTGTCCGGTCATCATTGCCGCGCGGGTGGGCGAACAAACCGGGGCCGCGGCGTAGGCGTCGGTGAAGCGCATGCCTTCGGCCGCGAGTCGATCCAAGGCGGGGGTATCGACGAGCGGGTTGCCGTAGCAATGCAGATCCATCATGCCCAAGTCATCGGCCATGATCACGACGATGTTGGGCATCGTCCCTTTGCCGGCGGGTTCTTCTCCACGAACGGATCCAGCCATCGCCAGCAAAGCGATGGCCACGGGCAGGGCGGATTTTCGGTTCAGTATCTTCATCAGGATTCCTTCGATGCAAAGGGTTGGAAAACAGGCGTTGCGGTTTGCTTCCCGGATGCGAGAAACGGGCGGAACAACCGTTTTCTTTCAAGCGAAAACGGGACTTGGGGTTTCGACCCAAGTCCCGTCTGCAAACATTCAAGCGGCAGAAACTACATGCTCATTTCGGCGGCTTCGAATTCCTTGATCTCCTGGTCGAGTTCCTCGAATGCCTTGGAGGCGCGGAACCGCTCGTAGAGATGCTTGGCGGAATTGTTGCTCTTGAGCGATTCGTCGATGATGTCGGGGTTGAGGACCATCAGGACGTAGGCGGTGGTGATGCCGCCGTCGGATTCGAACTTCTGCATCCGAGGAGCGGTACCCTGCAGGGTCTGGGACGTGATCTGCTTGGTGGCGGAGCTGAAGAGTTCGTTCATTTCGGAGCCGCTGGCTTCGCCGATTTCCTCGATGAAGGCCTTCTCAAGGTTTTCGATCTTCACCTGAACGAGCTGGGCGAGGCTCTTGCGGGCTTCAACCTTGGCCTTGGTGATGGCCAGTTGCTGGTTGCGGGATTCGGCGATACCAACGGAGGCCATGCCCCCCTTTTCCGTGATCTTGCCGACTTCTTCCTGCATGTAGTCGAACATGGTTTTGTCGGAATCTGCCTTGGGGGCGGATTTGCATCCGGCAAATCCAATGCAGACGGTCAGTGCTAGTAATCCAAAGGCCATACGCTTCATCACTCTATCTCCTGTTGTAGTTCAACGACCGGACCATCCGATCCAATAAATCATCTTAAAAGCGGAAGGCATTATCCTAGTAAGGGAAAAACATCGCAACTGTTTTTTGAGTGTAACTGCCCTGCCCATTGGCTATGGTTCTGCGCCAATGAAGATACTGATCCTAGCGAACCGCCTACCCCACGGAAACGTTGCGGGCGGACACCGCCTAATCTACCAACGCATGCGGCAATTGGTCGAGCGCGGCCACGAGGTTGGGCTGGCGGCCTTCATTGATCCGGAAGAGGAACGGCACCTGCCGGAATTGCGCCGCATGCTGTTCGAGGCGGAGACCGTCCCGGCCAAGCAGCGGCGGCTGGCCGTGCGCGTTTTCCGCGACTATGTCAGCGGCTCGCTGCCGGCCATTTTCTGGAAAAACCACGCGCCGGCCATGATGCAGCTGGTGGGCGATCTGGTGGAGCGCAGCAAATACGACGTGGTCGTGGCCGAGTTCAGCGAAATGGGCATGTACCTCTACCGCAACCCCTATCTTTCCGCCGTCCACAAGGTGGTCTCGTGCCACCGCTGCCTAACCACCACCTTCGCCAACTACATCGAACTGCCGGGCATCCCGCTTTCGTTGCGCCTCAAGAGCGCCTCGCAGATGCATGTGCTCGAAAAATACGAATTCGAGCTCTACAGCGCCATGGACCACATTCTCACCCTGACCGCCGAAGACCGCTTCGCCCTGTTGCGGCATGCGCCGCAGCTGCCGGTGTCCGTCATCCGCCCGGGGATCGACTTCGACTACCTCGACCGCGAGCCGACCATCGCCGCCGAATCGCCCATCATCATGATGTGCGGCTACTTCGCCGACAAATCCAACAACGACGGCGCGCTCTGGTTTGCGCACGAGGTCTGGCCGAAACTCGCGGGGAAACACCCCAAGCTCAAATGCATTTTCGTCGGCACCGGGGCCAGTAGCGAGATGAAGCAATTATCCGAAAAAGAAAGCCGCATCCGCGTTTGCGGACACGTCGACGACCTGCGCCCCTACCGCGAACAGGCGACCATCTTCATCAACCCCATGCGCCTGGGCTCCGGGCTTCGCGTCAAGGTGCTCGAGGCGATGGCCACCGGGCTGCCGGTGGTGAGCACCGCGCTCGGCGTGGCGGGCATCCCGGCCCAGAACGGCGTCAACTGCTTCGTGGCCGACACCCCGGAACTCTTCGCCCAATCGATCGAATGGCTGCTCAGCGACGCCCGCCTGGCCGACGGCATGGGCCGGGCCGCCAAGGCGATGGTTCAACGGCACTACGACATTCGATCCGCCATCCGCGAGCTTGAACAGGTTCTCGCAGAAGTGGTATCCATCTAGCTTTCAATCAAACAACCACAGAGGAAGCGCCATGATTCATCACATCCCATTCGACTACATGCACCAATTCATGATCGACGTCTTCAAGGGCATCGGGGTTCCGGCGGACGACGCGCTCGTCTGCGCCGATGTTCTGATCGCCTCCGACAAGCGCGGCATCGACTCCCACGGCATTGGCCGCCTCAAACCGATCTACTACGACCGCATCGTCCATCAAAAGATCCAAGAGCCAGTCACCGAGTTCGAGGTCGTGCGCGACCACCTCGCCACGGCGGTCGTGGACGGGCACCACGGCATGGGCATGGTCGTCGCCAAGCGTTGCATGGAAATGGCGATCGCGAAGGCGAAGCAGCACGGCCTCGGCATGGTGGTGGCACGCAACTCCACCCACTACGGCATCGCGGGCTACTATCCGCTGATGGCCACCGCGCAGGACATGATCGGCCTTTCGGGCACCAACGCCCGCCCGTCGATCGCCCCCACTTTCGGGGTGGAAAACATGCTCGGCACCAACCCGCTCGTCTTCGGCTTCCCGACCGACGAGCCGTTCGACTTCGTGAACGACTATGCCACCTCGATCATCCAGCGCGGCAAGATCGAGCAGTATGCCCGCGAAGGCAAGGCGTGCCCCGAAGGCCTCATCGTCGGGCGCGACGGCAAATCGAAGACCGACTCGAAACAGATCCTCGAAGATCTCGTCAAGGGCGAGGCCGCACTCGCCCCCATTGGCGGCATCGGCGAAGAGACGGGCGGCTACAAGGGCTATGGCTTTGCCACGGTCACCGAAGTCCTCTCCTCCGCCTTGCAGCAGGGCGCCTTCCTCAAACAGCTGGTGGACCGCGATGCCGGCGGCAACCGCAAACCCTACGAGCTCGGCCACTATTTCATGGCCATCGACATCAAATGTTTCTGCGAACCCGCCGACTTCCGCAAAACCGCCGGCGACATCATGCGCGCCCTGCGCGAATCCGAAAAAGCCCCCGGGGCCGAACGGATCTACACCTGCGGCGAAAAGGAATACCTCGCCGGCATCGCGCGCGCCGAAACGGGCGTCCCCGTCAACGAAGCGCTGCAGAACGACATGGTCACCATGCGCAACGAACTCGGCCTCGACTACCACTTCGATTTCGAATAAACCCCGCAACGCATCCCCACAGAGACCACAGCGGACGGAGCCAACGAACAGCGGCCGCTCCCCTGTGCGCTCCGTGGCAACCCCCTATTCTTCGCCCATGGAACTGAACCTTTCAGACACGCAAAAGGACGGACTGCGCAAAAAGCTCGTCGCGATCTACTTCGACGAGTTCGACGAAGAGATCAGCGACTTCAAAGCCAACCAACTGCTCGACGCACTTCTTGGCGCACTGGCCCCGGCCATCTACAACGCCGCGATCCAGGACATGAAACAGTTCATGTTCACCCAGCTCGAAGACCTTGAAGCCATCTACACCAAACCGTAGCCGCGAAATCCGCACGGCGCCGGGAAACGGCAACCGCGTTTATTTCGAAGATTCCCATTGACTTCGCCCACCCGCCCCCCTACCTTCCGTCCCTTGTTTTTGACCCCAAATGTCTGGGGGAGGTGAATTTAGAAATGGCACAAGAAACCTGCGAAGTAAAAGTACGCCGCGGAGAAAGCGTTGACCGCGCCCTCCGCCGCCTGAAGAAAGC
>NZ_JBFJYW010000150.1:0-9285 GCF_041622395.1 Pontiella sp.
GATGGCGCGGATGCCGCCGGCGATCATTGCGTCGGCCACGCCCTGGGCGACGGAGGCGGTGACGGTCAGGATGCCGATCTGCACATGCATGCGCTTGGCAAGCCCTGGCATTTTTTCGATGTCAAGAATGGCCTTCCCATGCACTTTGGTGCCGATGATGGCGGGATTCTTGTCGAACGCGGCCGCGATGCGCATGCCGTGCTGTTCGAATCCCTGATAGCCCAGCAACGCGCGGCCGAGGCTGCCCACCCCGACCAAAAAGGCCTCGGAGGTGTTCGACCAACCCAGAAACTCCTCGATCGCCTCGATGATCTCGTCCATTTGGAAGCCCAGTCTTGGGCGTCCGACCGCCCCGGTGATCGCCAAATCCTTGCGGACCACGATCGGGTCCAGCCCCAATTCCTTCGCAACGACCGTGCCGGAGGCATATTCCTCGCCGTTTTCCTTCATTTTGCGCAGTAGCCGCAAGTAAAGCGGCAGGCGCTTGAGGGTCGGCACTCCGGCCGTTTTGCGTTCCAGTTGACTCATAAGTCTAATCTCCGTATTTAGCCGAACGGTACCGGACCGGATCGATATCCGTCAATCGATACCTGATGTTCGATTGCCGAGCCGGTGCCGCTATTATCCCTTTTAAGTCGTTGACCCTCCCGCCGCGCATAACGATGATGCCCGTTTTACTTCAAAGGAGAAATGATGACGGCAGACAAGGCATGGGACGGCTTCGGCGGCAAGCTATGGCGGAAAACGGTCGATGTGCGCGACTTCATCCAGAGCAACGTTATCCCGTACGAGGGCGATGCGGCCTTCCTCGCCGCCCCGACCGAGGCAACCAACGGGCTGTGGGCGAACGTCACGGATCTGATGAAGGAGGAGCTCGGCAAAGGCATCCTCGATGCGGATACCGACACCCCTTCGACCATCGTGTCCCATGCGCCGGGCTACATCGACCGCCCGCTCGAAAAAATCCTGGGCCTGCAAACCGAGGCCCCGCTCAAGCGCGCCATCATGCCCAACGGCGGCCGCCGCATGGTCGAAGTCGGCCTCGATGCCTACGGCTACCACTTCGACGACAAGCTCAACGAGTTTTACAAAAAGTACCGCAAGACGCACAACGACGGCGTGTTCGATGCCTATACGCCCGAAATGCGCGCCGCCCGTTCCGCCGGGATCGTGACGGGCCTGCCGGATGCCTATGGCCGCGGACGTATTATCGGCGACTACCGCCGCGTCGCCCTCTACGGCGTCGATTTCCTCATCCAGGACAAGCGGAAGCAAAAGGCCCGCTCCGACTTCGAGTCCATGACCGAGGAGGTCATCCGCGCCCGCGAGGAATTTTCCGAGCAGTTGCGCGCCTTGGCGGAGCTCAAGGCGATGGGCGAAAGCTATGGGTTCGATCTGTCCCGCCCCGCCGCGAACGCGCAGGAGGCCATCCAGTGGACCTATCTCGCCTACCTCGCCGCCACCAAGGAGCAGAACGGCGCCGCCATGTCGCTCGGCCGCGTTTCCTCCTTTTTCGATATCTATATCGAGCGCGACCTCGCCAACGGAACCCTTGCCGAAGCCGAGGCCCAGGAGTTGGTCGACCACTTCGTCATGAAGCTGCGCATGATCCGTTTCCTGCGCACCCCCGCCTACGACGAGCTCTTCTCCGGCGACCCGACCTGGGTCACCGAATCGATCGGCGGTATCGGCCTCGACGGCCGGCCGCTCTGCACCAAGAGCAGCATGCGCTTCCTCCACACGGTCTACAACCTCGGTCCCGCGCCGGAGCCCAACCTGACCGTCCTCTGGTCGGAAAAGTTGCCGGAAAACTTCAAGCGCTTCTGCGCCAAGGTCTCGATCGACACCAGCACCATCCAGTATGAAAACGACGACCTGATGCGCCCGAAGTTCGGCGACGACTACGGCATCGCCTGCTGCGTATCGGCGATGCCGATCGGCAAGCAGATGCAGTTTTTCGGCGCCCGCTGCAATCTTGCCAAGGCGTTGCTCTACGCCATCAACGGCGGCGTGGACGACATGACCGGCGAGCAGGTCGGGCCGGATGTCGGCATCATTACGGAAGACTATCTCGACTACGACCGCGTTATGGCGAAGTTCAAGCTGGTGCAGGCCTGGTTGGCCGGGCTCTATCTCAACACGCTCAACGTCATCCACTACATGCACGACAAATATGCCTACGAGCGCATCCAGATGGCCCTGCACGATGCCGACGTCCACCGGACCCTCGCCGGCGGCATTGCCGGACTCTCCGTCGTGGCCGATGCTTTCTCCGCCATGAAGTACGCCAAGGTGCGCGTCGTCCGCGACGAAAAGGGATTCGCGACCGACTACGAAATCGAGGGCGACTATCCCGCCTTCGGCAACAACGACGATCGCGTCGATTCGATCGCCTGCGAACTCGTCCACGGTTTCATGGAGGAACTGCGCAAGCACAAGGCCTACCGCAACGCCGAACAGACGATGTCGGTCCTGACCATCACCTCCAATGTCGTCTACGGCAAGAAGACCGGCAACACGCCGGACGGCCGCAAGAAGGGCGAACCCTTCGCTCCGGGCGCAAACCCGATGCACGGCCGCGACGTGCGCGGGTCGATCGCCTCCATGGCCTCCGTGGCCAAGTTGCCGTTCGACGATGCCGAGGACGGCATCTCCTACACCTTCTCCATTGTGCCGCGCGCGCTCGGCAAGGCCGAGGCGGCCCGCGCGGAAATGCTGACCAGCATGATCGACGGCTATTTCCTCGAAGGCGGACAGCACATCAACGTCAACGTCTTCGACCGCGCGACGCTCGAGGATGCGATGGAGCACCCGGAACTCTACCCCCAGCTCACCATCCGCGTTTCCGGCTATGCCGTGAACTTCACCCGCCTGACCCGCGAGCAGCAGGTCGACGTCATTAACCGCACCTTCCACGAACGGATGTAGCGGAGGAAAACCACGCCGGCACGAAGTCCGCCGAGAATTCCTTTGGGGCCCTTCGTGTTCTTTGAGCCTTTGTGGTAAAGGTCTTTTGCATATGACGATTGAAGAAGCCAGAGCGGTGCGGGGGCGGATCGGCGCCTACGAAAGCTGCGGGACGGTCGACGGACCCGGACTGCGCTTCATCGTGTTTTTCCAGGGCTGCCCGATGCGGTGCCTCTATTGCCACAACCCCGAGTCGTGGGATTTCGGCGCGGGCATGGCGGTCACGGCCGGCGAGGTCTTCGACGAGATCCGCAAGTACAAGAACTTCATGCGCCTCTCCAAGGGCGGCGTCACCTTTTCCGGCGGCGAACCGCTCGGCCGCCCGCGATTTCTCGAGGCCTTGCTGACGCTGTGCAAGGACGATGGGATCCACACCGTGGTCGACACCAGCGGCTTCACGCCGTTGACCGAGACCGTCAAGCGCATCGTCGCGTTGACCGACCTGTTTCTGCTGGACGTGAAATGCGTCGATGCCAGCATGCACCAGATCATCACCGGCGAGACCAAGACGCGTACGTTTGCCTTCGCCGAATACCTGGCGCAATGGGGCAAGGAGGTCATCCTGCGCTATGTTTTCGTGCCGCAGCTCAACGACCGGGTGCACCACATGCGCAAGCTGGCCAAGTGGGCCGTCGAACTCGGCAACATCGAAAAAGTCGAGCTGCTGCCGTTCCACAAGATGGGCGAGTGGAAGTGGAAGCAATACGCCCTGCCGTACCGCCTCTCCGAAACCCGCGTGCCCGAGCCCGAAGAGATCGAGCACTTCGCCGACATCTTCCGCAAATACGGACTGACGGTCGAGTAGCCGCCGCACCTTGCCGCCACGGCGAGATCGGGCATTTTTTCGGTTGTTTCTAGGATGGGTCTGGTTTCTAAATACCGACTGGAGGTTTGTATGAAAAAAGTTGTTTTTGGAGTGGTGTTGGCGCTGGTCCCGATGGCCCAGGCGTTGCTGGTCGTGGGCGATGCGGGAAGCAGCTCGGAGTATACCGTGGGCACCAACGGCGGCGCGGGCTGGAATTATGTGGGCAACCTCATCGGCGCGGCTCCGTCCAGCGTCACGTATGTTTCCAACGGATGGTTCCTGACCGCCAACCATGTTTGGAATTACGACGTGGTGGGCAAGAGCCTGGAAACCCTCCAGCTCGGCGGATACACCTATTCGATCAACACCTCGACCTACACCCAGATCTTGAACACCGACGCCACCGCCACCGATCTCTGCATGTTCCGCGCAACAAGTTTCGACGAACTGCCGGTGGGGATGGCGGTCTTGGAATCGACGCCGGGCGCGAACGATGCCCTGCGCTTGATTGGAAACGGCTACGACAACGAAAGCAACACGGGCCTGACCTGGGGCGACGGTACCACCTTCCAAACCGGTAGCGGAAGAAACTCTTCGACCTACACGCTGGAGTACAGCGATACCACCTGCTTCCTCTCCGTCTACGACGAAACAACCGATGGCAGCGCCTACGGCCAAACCTACGATTCCGGCGGCGGCGTCTTCGTCGACGGCCAGCTGGCCGGGATCATGCTCGGGGTCGGAACCCTCGGCGAAGAGGCGGTAACCTTGGTCGCCGACATGGGCACCTACGGCGAACAGATCAACGCCATCGCGGCCATTCCGGAACCCGCCGTGCTGGGGCTGGTGGCCGGCGCATCCGTTACCGCCCTCTTTGTCCGCCGCCGCTTCATCTAGGCTTCGAAGGTTTGCAATCGTGCCGAAGCCGGGATAGGATTCCGGTTTTCTTATTTCCAACGAAAGGACGCCGCCATGCGCAGTGACAAAACGAAAAAAGGTCTCGAACGGGCGCCGCACCGCAGCCTGATGCGGGCAACCGGAATGTCTTCGGAAGACATCAAGAAGCCGTTCATCGCGGTTTGCAACGCTTTCAACGAGGTGATCCCGGGCCACGCCCACCTCGATCAGGTGGGCAAGATCGTCAAGGACGCGGTTCGCGAAGCGGGCGGTACGCCGATCGAATTCAACATGATCGGCGTCTGCGACGGCATCGCCATGGGCCACTCGGGCATGAAATATTCCCTGCCCAGCCGCGAGCTGATCGCCGATGCCGTCGAAACCATGGTCGGCGCGCACGCGTTCGACGCCATGATCTGCATTCCCAACTGCGACAAGATCGTGCCCGGCATGATCATGGGCGCCATGCGCGTCAACATCCCGACCATCTTCGCCAGCGGCGGACCGATGAAGGCGGGGCGGACGAAAGACGGCCGCGTGGTTGACCTGATCAGCGTTTTCGAGGCGGTCGCCGAGCACAAGCAGGGCACGATTTCCGACGAGGAACTCGAAGAGATCGAATGCAAGGGATGCCCGGGGCAGGGGTCCTGCTCCGGCATGTTCACCGCCAACTCCATGAACTGCCTGTGCGAAGCCATCGGCCTGGCCCTGCCGGGCAACGGCACCATCCTCGCGCTCGATCCGGCACGCCACCAACTCTGGAAAGACGCCGCCAAACGCGCCGTCGAAATGGCCTATGCCGACGGCCCGCTGCCGCGCGACATCGTTACGCAGGAGTCGCTCGACAACGCCTTTGCGCTCGACATGGCGATGGGCGGCAGCACCAACACCGTGCTGCACACGCTGGCCATTGCGAAAGAAGCGGGCGTCGAATACGACCTCGACCGCATCAACGCCGTCTCCAAGAAGTGCCCGAACATCTGCAAGGTTTCGCCGTCGTCGCACTACCATATCGAAGACGTCCACGCCGCCGGCGGCATCAGCGCCATCCTCGCCGAGATCGCCAAGCGCGACGGGCTGCTGACGCTCGATTGCCCGACCGTTACCGGAAAGACGCTCGGCGAAAACATCGCCAACGCGGAAAGCAAGGACCTTGAATGCATCCGCAATCTCGAAAACGCCTACTCCGAAACGGGCGGTCTCTCCATCCTTTGGGGCAACCTCGCCGAAGACGGCTGCGTCGTGAAGAAGGCGGGCGTCGACCCGAAGATGCTGGTGCACACGGGCCCGGCGGTCATCTTCGAATCGCAGGAAGAAGCCTGCGAAGGCATCCTCGACGGCAAGGTCAAGGCGGGCGACGTCGTCGTCATCCGCTACGAAGGGCCGAAGGGCGGACCGGGCATGCAGGAAATGCTCGCGCCGACCTCCTACATCATGGGGCAGGGGCTCGGCGACAGCGTTGCGCTGATCACCGACGGCCGCTTTAGCGGCGGCACCCACGGCGCGTGCATCGGCCACATTTCGCCCGAAGCCGCCGAGGGCGGGCCGATCGGCCTGATCAAGGCGGGCGACATTATCGAGATCGACATCCCGAACAACAAACTGGCCGTGCGGCTTACCGACGAAGAGCTGGCCGAGCGCAAGAAGGATTGGACCGCGCCCGCTCCGCGCTTCACCACGGGCTGGCTCGCGCGCTACGCCAAGATGGCCACCAACGCCAGCAACGGCGCAATTCTGCAGGGCTAGCGCGCTGCCGGGAGGATGGTGTTGACCGCAAAGCTGCCGAGAAACAACGCCGAACCATTCGTGGTCCGGGCGCCTGGGCGTCTTGGCGGGCGTTTCCTCCCGATCCTGCTGGTTGCGGGGGTATCGCTGGTGGCGGTCAATACCCGCGCCGCCAGCCTGCGCGAGCGCGAGCAGGAGATCGCCGAGCGCTCCGAGAAGAAAAAAAAGGACAAGGAGGAGTCGTCGGCGAAATCGTCCGCCGCCGTTCCTTCCTCGTTAGGTTCGGGAACCTATCCCTCGTTCAGCGGCGACGATACGTTTTTCGGCAGCTTCTGGATGTGGGTGATCGCCGCCCCGTTCCGCTATAATCCTTGGGAGCCTCGCGTTGCGATGCGCCCGGACGTCGCCGAAGAGGGATGGGACGACGGCGAGGGTTTCGGTGGCCATTGGCACGAGTGGGGCGAGCAAACCATTCCCTATGCCCGCGTCGATTATAACTTCCAGTTCATCGATACCGCCGACAGCGTGCACGACGTCCGTTTCGAACTCGGCTATCGCTTGTTCGGTTTCCTGGGGCGGATGACGCGCTACACCGAGCCCGACGGATTCACGCTTGACCTCAACCAATACTACGGAATGTTCCGCGTGGGGGGCGCCGATTTGAATTTGATTCCCGGCGCGTTCGAATTGGGCATCGGAGTCGGGATGGTTTCCCACGCCGGCGATTCCCGCGACACGTCCGCCGCCTTCACGCTCCCCCTCAAATATTATCCGATCGACTATTTCGGCATCGAGTTCCGCCCGGCCTGGTACCGCTGGCAGGAAATCATGATCGGCGACTACGATATTTCCGCCAGCCTCGGAGGGCGCTTTGTCCAGATGCGCTGCGGCTATCGTTGGATCTGGGACGACGGCAAGGTCGACGTTCAGAGCGGAACCTATGTCGGGGTGAGCGTTTCCTTGTGATCGGTGCGGGGCTTGCCGTCGGCGGAATTCCCGGCGGTTTGTTCTGCGAGTCCTCTCCCGCAATACGCTCGACGTTCCGCTTTCCTTTGTGCGTTTTACCCCCTAAAGTCGCCTCCGACTAAGGAATGGGGCATGACAAATCAATTCATAGAAAGCGGCAAGCGCTTCCTGCATTTTTTGCAGCACGACCTGTGGCGGATCGATCTGGTGCACGATTCCAAGCTGCACGCTTTCGGGGTGGAGGTGCTGCGGGTCACCCATCTCGTGCTCAAGGGCGTGAAGGACGACAACTGCAAGCTGCACGCCGCCGCGCTGACCTATTCCACGCTGATGGCGCTGGTGCCGTTTTTGGTCATCCTTTTTTCCATAGGCAAAGCCATCGGATACGATGCCGCCGCCGAATCGCTGGTCGAGTTTGCCGTCGAAATGCCGGAGGGGATCCAGACCTTCATCCATCGCCTGCTCGAAATCGTTCAGGGCATCAACCCGGCCACGCTCGGCGCGGTCGGCGGCGTCATCTTCCTCTACATCATCTTCAAGTTGCTCAGCGGGATCGAGGAATCGTTCAACCAGATTTGGGGCGTACAGGCCTCGCGTGCGGTGGCCGACAAGATCCGCAACTATCTCTCCGTGCTCGTGATTGCCCCGGCCCTCATGCTGATCGCCAACGCGGGGTCGGCCTTCATTTTGGCGCTGGCCGCCAAGGTGGAATGGCTCGGCACCATCGTCCCGCTCTCCATGCAGCTGGCGCCGATTTTCGTGCTGGCGCTGGCCTTCGTGGCGGTCTTCATGTTCCTGCCCAACACCAAGGTCGGTTTCCGGGCGGCGGCGGTCGGCGGCCTCACCAGCGCGGTGATGGTGCTCGTGCTGCAGTCCGTCATTCTCAAGTTCAGCGCGGTCCTTTTCCAGAAATACGCCATCTACGGCTCCTTTGCCTCGATCCCGCTCTTCCTCTTCTGGCTGCACCTCAACTGGACCATCCTGTTGCTGGGCTCCGAGCTGGCCTTCGCCATCCAGAACCGCGACACCTATGCCGAGGAGCAGGCCGCCGTCCGCGCCAGTATGGTGGCCAAGCTGTGGGTCGCCTATTCCACCATGCAGGAGGCCGTCCGCGTTTTCCAGGGCCCCGATGCTGCGTTCAACACCACCCGCTACGCCCGCGAGAACAACATCCCGATCCGCCTCATGAACGAGGTCGTCGGCGTGCTCTCCCGCGCAAACCTGCTCGGCGAGGTCGCCACCGAAGGGCAGGAGGCCTACACGCTGCTTCAGGCCCCCGAAAACGTCACCGCCAAAAAAATCTACGACCTGTTGATCACCGACGGCGCCTCCCCGCAGGAACTCGGCCTCGTCGAGGATCGCGCCGCCGCCGAAATGCTCTCCGTCGCCGACATCTCGCTCGACGAAACCCTCGACCCCATCACGCTGCGCCGGTTCATGGGAGATGATTAGTTTCCACACGAAGACACAAAGGCACGAAGCAATGACGGAAAACGAAATCGGGAAGGTGGTCGTGGATTGTGCCGTGAAGCTGCACATGGAGCTGGGGCCGGGGTTGCTGGAATCGGTTTATGAGGTGCTGTTGGCACATCGTTTGGCATCAAAGGGGTTGAAGGTTGAACGACAAGTCCACATTCCCATTGAATTCGATGGCATCAGGTTCGATGAAGGTTTCCGAGCCGATTTGATTGTTGAGGAAAAGGTTCTTGTGGAACTTAAGTCTGTTGAGCGGACTGCCAAGGCGCATCAGAAGCAGGTTCTTACCTACCTGAAGCTCACTGGAATCAAGCTTGGATATCTATTGAACTTTGGTGAGGCGCTTATGAAAGACGGCATCCACCGCATTCTGAATGGAACCGTGGACTCGGTTGTACTCACACAGAGCCACGGAGACACGAAGCATGACTGAAAACGAAACCCGGACA
>NZ_JBFJYW010000151.1:0-9196 GCF_041622395.1 Pontiella sp.
CACGATGGTGGCGTCGAGATGGGCGAAGGTGGTGGCCGGTGCCGGGTCGGTCAGGTCGTCGGCCGGCACATAGACCGCCTGGAACGAGGTGATCGACCCCGAGTGGGTGGAGGTGATGCGCTCCTGCAGCTCGCCCATTTCGGTCGAGAGCGTCGGCTGGTAGCCCACGGCGCTCGGCGTGCGGCCGAGCAGCGCCGACACTTCGGAGCCGGCCTGCGAGAAACGGAAAATGTTGTCCACGAACAGCAGCACATCCTGCATCTTTTCGTCGCGGAAATATTCGGCGACGGTCAGGCCGGTCAGCGCGACGCGCATGCGGGCGCCCGGCGGTTCGTTCATCTGGCCGTAAACCAGCGCGATTTTGGACTCGTCCAGTTTTTTCTGGTTGATGACGCCGGCCTCGGACATTTCGTGATAGAGGTCGTTGCCCTCGCGGGAGCGTTCGCCGACGCCGGCAAAGACGGAGTAGCCGCCGTGCAGTTTGGCAATGTTGTTGATCAGCTCCATGATGACCACGGTCTTGCCCACGCCGGCACCGCCGAAGGCGCCGACCTTGCCGCCTTTGAGGAAGGGGCAGATCAGGTCGATCACTTTGATGCCGGTCGTCAGGACTTCGGGCTTCATGGACTGTTCGGTCAGGGCCGGGGGGCGGCGATGGATCGAGAAGCGCTGCTCGGTCTTGATGTCGCCGCGCTCGTCGATCGGGTCGCCGGTGACGTTCATCATGCGGCCCATCACGCCTTGCCCGACGGGGACGGTGATCGGGGCGCCGGTGGCGGTGACGGCCATGCCGCGCTGCAAGCCTTCGGCCGCGCCCATGGCGATGGTGCGCACCCAGTTGCCGCCGACATGCTGCTGCACTTCGAGCACCAGCTTCTGCGCGGCGCCGCCCGCTTCGTGTTCGACGACGAGTGCGTCATAAATTGCGGGCAGATCGGCAACGTTTTCGAATTCAACGTCGACGACCGGCCCGATGACCTGTACCACTTTTCCCTGACTCATGTGCGCCTCATTTCCCTGCAATTACTGTTATCAAATCCGCGGTTTCGACCGCCTGTATGTCTTGTTTAATCCGCTCCGGCCGCGCTGCCGAGCTCGAGGAGCTCGTTGGTGATGGCCGCCTGCCGCAGGTTGTTGTGGACCAGCTGGAGATGGCTGTCCATATCGCGGGCGTTGTCGGTCGCCTGCTTCATCGAGACCATGCGCGCGCTGTGTTCGCTGGCGCGCACTTCCCGCATGATCTGCAACAGCTGGTAGTCCAGACTGCGCAGCAAGAGCGATTCGTAGACCGTGTTGACGTCCGGCTCGAACTCGAATTCCGTAATGCCGTTCACGCCGGCCTCTTGCGCGGCCATTTTGGAGTGCTTGAGCGAGTCGGGCAGGCGGTCGAACGATTCCTGCACGCCGCCCACCGGCAGGAAGTTCCAGGTGAGCGGTTCCTGCTTGAAGGTGGAGATGTAGTCGCTGAAGACAATCTCCGCGCTGTTGATTTCCTCGTCGAGAAACAGCTGCGTGACGAAGCGGCAGACCAGGCGCGCCTCGGAGAGCTGCGGCGGATCGCCGTAGTCGAAGTCCACGATCAGCTCGCGGCCGGTGCGCTCGATGAACTGCGCGGCCTTGTTGCCGAGGGCAACGAACAGCGTGGTATCGCGATCGTACTGGGCCACTTCGCGGAAGACGTTGGTGTTGAGCGATCCGCACAGCCCGCGGTCGGTGCCGACCAGAATTACCAGCTTCAGCCCGCCCTCGCGCGTTTCCATCAGCCCGTGTTCGTAGGTGCCGACGTGCTGGGTGACCTGCGTGAGAATGTCGTTGAGCATGTCCGCATAGGGAATGCCGAAGGTCGCGGCATCCTGCGCTTTTTTCATTTTCGAAATCGCCACCATCTGCATGGCTTTGGTGATCTTGGCCATGGAGCGGATTGCCTTAATGCGCTGCCGTATGTCGCGTAGGTTTGCCATGATGGATCCGTTAGATGGTCGCCTGGTACTCGGCCAGTACGGCTTCGAGCGCCTCGATGATTTCCGGCGTCAGCTTGCGCTCCTTTTTGATCTGGTGGAGCAGCTTCGGGTTTTTGCTCCGAATGGACTCGATCCAGCGG
The DNA here is from genome assembly GCF_041622395.1 of Pontiella sp. Taxonomy (NCBI): domain Bacteria; kingdom Pseudomonadati; phylum Kiritimatiellota; class Kiritimatiellia; order Kiritimatiellales; family Pontiellaceae; genus Pontiella; species Pontiella sp. Next base: position 2,102 of record NZ_JBFJYW010000151.1, read on the forward strand.
TCGCGGGTGGCGTGGGTTTCTTCGGCGGGGGCTTCGGCGAAGACGCCCTTTTGGGCGGCCCACAGCTGGGCCACCTGCTCTTCCACCGGAATGGGGTTGTACTGCTTCTGCTTGAACAGCTCGGTGATGCGCTTGCCGTGCTCGATCAACGCGACGGTTTTGGCATCGAGGTCGGAGCCGAACTGGGCAAACGCCTTCATTTCGTAATACTGCGCCAGCTCCAGCTTCACCTTGCCGGCCACCGACTTCATCGCTTTGGTCTGCGCGGCCGAGCCGACGCGGGAAACCGAGATCCCGACCGACATGGCCGGGCGGATGCCCTGGTGGAACAGGTCGCCTTCCAGATAAATCTGTCCGTCGGTGATGGAGATGACGTTGGTGGGAATGTAGGCCGAGACGTCGCCGTTCTGCGTTTCGATGATCGGCAGCGAGGTCAGCGTGCCGCCGCCGTGGGTTTTCGACAGGCTGGCGGAGCGTTCGAGCAACCTGCTGTGCAGGTAGAAAATATCGCCCGGATAGGCTTCGCGGCCGGAGGGGCGGCGCAGCACCAGCGACATCTGGCGGTAGGCGACGGCGTGCTTGGAGAGGTCGTCGTAGACGAGCAGCGCATCCATGCCGTGGTCCATGAACCATTCGCCGATGGCGGTGCCGCTGAACGGGGCGAGATATTGCATGGCGGCGGAGTCCGCCGCGGTGGCGGCCACCACCACGCTGTATTTGAGCGCGCCGGTTTCTTCGAGCGTCCGCACGATCTGCGCAACGCTCGACTGCCGCTGGCCGATCGCGACATAGATCGAGTAGACGGGATGGATCTTGGTGTCGACCTCGACTTCCGCCTCGCGGTTGAGGCGCGCCTGGTTGATCATGGTGTCGATGGCGATGGTGGTTTTGCCGGTGGAGCGGTCGCCGATGATCAGCTCGCGCTGGCCGCGGCCGATCGGAATGACGGCGTCGATGGCCAGAATGCCGGTCTGGAGCGGGGCGGAGACGGACTGGCGGCCGATGATGCCGGGGGCGGGGCGCTCGACCGGATTCACATCGCCGGCGTCGATGGGACCCTTGCCGTCGAGCGGACGGCCGAGCGGGTCGACCACGCGGCCAAGCATGGCGCGGCCGCAGGGGATTTCGAGCAGGCGGCCGGTGGCGCGGACCGTCTGGCCTTCGCGGACGGTGTTGGCCTCGGAGAGTACGACGGCGCTGACGCTGTTTTCCTCGAGGTTCAGCGCCAGGCCCATGATGCCGTCGCCGAAGTCGATCATTTCGTTGAGGCGGACGTTGCGCAGGCCTTCGATTCGGGCCACGCCGTCGCCGATTTCCATCACCTTGCCGGTCTCTTCACAATGAGCGTCCGGATGGAACTGCTCCAGGGTTTGTTCGATCTCTGTTACGATTGATTGCATAATACGTTCGTCCGCCTTTCACTCCGAAAAATTCAATGTTGCAGCAGCATGTCTTTTAGTACGTCGAGTTGCCGCGCAAGGGTGCTGTCCGTCACCTGATAACCCTGCTCGAACCGCAAGCCGCCGAGCACCGCCGGATCGACGCTGAACTCGACCCCGGCCAGCGCGGCGGCGCCTTCCGTCCGCCCGGCCAGCTGTTGCCGTTGTTCGGGCGAGAGCGGGTCGGCGCTGACGATATGGATGCGGTTGGAGCGGATGTAGACCTCCAGCCGCTGGGCCAGACAGCGCAGCACCGGTTCGGCATTGCGCCCGATCTGCTGCGGCAACGTTTGCACCGCCGCCCGGATGCGCTCCGCATCCGGAACGCCGTCAGCCGTAACCGATTTCCAGAGCAGGCGCGCCTCGCGGCGATGTTGACGGGTCGGTTTCATGATTGCGGCTTCTCCGCCGGTGCGGTCATCCCGTCGATGGCCGATTGCAGCAAGCGCTCGCGATCGGCCTGGCCGAGGTTCATTTGGGTCAGTTTGGCGGTCAGCTTCACCACCATGGTTGCAATGTCGCCGCGCAGCTCGTTTTTAAGGCGGGCCTGGTCCAGCCGCGCTTCTTCGCGCGCCTGGGCCAGCAGCTCGGTTCCCAGCAGTTCGCAGCGCTGCTTTTCCTGGCTGACCATTTCGGCCATGTGCGCCCGGGCCTCGGAGACGACCCGATCCGCCTGTTCCTGCGCCGTTTTCAGCACCGCTTTGCGGGATTCTTCGACCGCCTGAAGCTCCTGCTGGATACGGGCATTGTTGGCGGCGGCCTCGTCGGCGGCCCGCTGCCGTTCCGCCACGGTTTTCATGACAGTCTTGAATACGAACTTGTTCAGGATCCACGCAATGATCAGGAATGCGATGGCCTGGGAGGTGAAATCGTACCAATTGACCCCGAATCGAGAGAACGGGTTTTCAGCGACTGCCAGTGTAAACAATGTGCTCATAATGCTCCGTCAGCTTTCCGGCTTATTTCAGGAAGATGGCGTAAAACACGCAGGCCTCGGCAAACGCAATGGCCAGAATGGCCTGAACCATGATTTTGCTGCTCGCGCCCGGGTTGCGGCCAACGGCCATTACCGCGCCGTAGCCAATCAAACCAACGCCGAGCGCTCCGCCGGCCGCCGCGATACCAATATGAATGGATTCCATTTCTTGCTCCTTCTCAGGGTTGTTTATGACGCATCCGGTTTTGTTTCCGAATGAGGTTCTTTTTCATCGTGACTGCAAATCAACATGACAAAAACGGCGGAAAGCAAGGTGAACACCAGTGCCTGAATCAGGCCAACGAGCACCTCCATCATGTAAAAGGGCACCGGCAACAGCCAGCTTAGCAACGGGACTTTGTGCAGCATGGTGTCCAAAACCACCTCGCCGGCAAAGATGTTGCCGTACAGGCGCAGCGCCAGCGAAAACGGCCGGATGACGATCGAAAGCACTTCCAGGAAGCCGACGGCGATAAAAACGATGACCATGGCCACGCGCATGACGCCGGCCGCCTCTCCGCTGAAGCCGAAAATGTGCTTCAGGAGGCCGACGGGTCCGTTTGCCTTCCAGGCCCAAATGAACCAGAAGAAGAAGAACAGCGCGCCAAGCGCGAGCGTCGTGTTGAGGTCGGCGTTGACCCCGCGGAACAGCGGCGTCGTTACCGCAAAGTGATGTTCGCCCTCCTGCCCCCAGCCGACGCTGCCGATGCCGGGAAACAGGCCCAGCAGGTTCGAGCAGAGAATGAAAACGAAGAAGGATCCCAGCAGCCAAAAGGTCTTTTTGGCCAGTTTTTCGCCCATGATCTCGGCCAGGAAGCCGTGTAGGGCAACCACCAGAGCTTCGACGGCGGCGGTAAAACGCGTGTTGCGATCGGCGCGAACCTGCAACTGGAACCGGATGGAAATCGAAATCAGAACGATCGCGGCCAGCCAGCCGGTGATCATCGAGTTGGTGACCGGCATCCCGCCGATGCTGAAAATCTCGGGGGCAAACGGCGAGAGGTGCGCCTCGTGTTCTTCGGCGGCCGCTTCGTGGGCGGTGCCTTCGGGGGCCACGTGTTCGATGGCGGTCGGTTCGCCGGCGGGGTGTTCGGCGGAATGGCAAAGATGCGAAAGGCCGAATAAGAAGATTGCCGCGAGCAGTCTCATCCAGCGCCCCGCCGGTTGGATACCGTGACCGAGTTGCTTATTGGATGAGGTTCCAGACATGGCTTTACATCTCCGTGCAGGACATGATCTCGTAGACCGTTTCTGCATCCTTGGCGGCTAATACTTTCTTGCGGTTGGCGTCCGACTGCAGCAGACGTCCGATTTCGGCCAGGCAACGCATGTGCGGCCCGACGCGGGCGGTGGAAGAAAGAATCAGAATGATGATGTTGGACCGCTGCCCGTCGGCGCTTTTGAAGTCGATCCCTTTTTTCTTCAGGCCGACCGCGACCAGCAGGTGATCGATGGAGTCGGCTTTGCCATGGGGAACCGCAATGCCGTTCTCCAGGCTGGTGCTCATCTTCTGCTCGCGCTCCATCACCACGCGCAGCGCTTCTTCCGGGTTCTTGAGGTGATGCTTGGCGTGGATCAGGTCGATCAGTTCGCTGATCGCGCCGTCACGGGTCGATGCATTCAGTTCCAGCCTGATGCAGGCGGGGTCCAAACTGCTCTTTAGCGTTTCGTTGGCCATGCTGTTTTCCTGCGACACGCACCGAGCCAAATCTTTCAAAAATGACGGCTGCACCGCGTGGTGTGCGTTATTTGTAAAAATTGAGCCGCGCACTCTACGGCGATGGTAAAGGGCCGTCTAGTCAATAATCGAGAATATTGATGTCAAGCGATGACAATGGTGATAAAAATTAGACTGCGGGTTTGACAAATGTACAAGGATGTCCATAAATGGCCACATTATGGAAATCGGCGTAAAACAAGTTGCGGAATTATTGAATGTTTCGGATAAAACCATTTACCGGTGGATCGCCGCTGCGCAGATCCCGTTTTACCGGGTGGGGTCGCAATATCGCTTTTCCCGCAGCGAAGTGCAGCGGTGGGTCGCGGCGCAGTCCTCGACGCCAGGCGATGTGCCTGCGGCGGTCGACGGCGCGGCGCCGGTATATCTGGAGCAATGCGTGCGGGCGGGCGGCATTTTTTACCGGGTCGGCGGAAGCGATGTGCGCAGCGTGCTCGAACAGCAACTCTCCCTGATGCGCCTGCCGCCGCAAGCCGATGCCGCGAATGTCCTCGATCTCTTGTGCGCACGGGAACAACTGGCCACCACCGCCGTCGGCGAGGGGATTGCCTTCCCGCATTGCCGCGATATCGTGCTGCAAGGGCTCGCCAGCCCCATGGTTTCCCTGGGCTTTCTCGAAAACCCCGTTGATTTCTATGCGATCGATAAACAGCCTGTCTCGATCGTTTTTCTTTTATTAAGCCCCTCGGCGCAGGCGAGCATCCGGGTGATGTCGCGGCTGGCCCATGCCGTCCGGCAACCGGCCTTCGCCGCCTTGCTGCAGTCGGTGGCGGCGCGGGAGAAAATCCATGCGGCGCTGGCCGAGATGGATCGGGATCTGGTTGCGCAATGAACAACAATCGGACAGGAGCCCAACCGTTGGAGCGGAAAAATCATGGATATAAGCCACACGAACTTCAGACCCCGGCCACCCCAGGCCTGAGGAGGGATTGCCAATGAACATCATGAACTACACCCGCCGCGAGGAATCGTGGCAGCCCGGCCTTGCATCCGGCCCGCGCGACGCCATCTTCTCGGCCATGCTCGAGCGGCTCTGCGGCAACGGGTTCTACACCGTGAACGACCAACTCTCGCACGAGTCGGTCCTGCAGGCGCTCATCGACCGCGAAGAGCGGCTCTCCACCGCCATGGGCGAGGGCATTGCCTTCCCCCACGCCAGGCTGGAGAACCTCAAGAAAGCCATCTTCGCCCTCGCGACCTTTAAGGAGCCCGTCGATTTCGACGGTAGCCCGGTGCGGATCATCTGCCTGATTCTGGTGCCCATCTCCGATCCGTCGATTTCGCTGAAGATCATGGCGCAGCTCACGCGCCTGCTGTCCGATGCCGATGTGCGGAGGCAAGTGCTCGATGCCGGCAATGCCGCCGAGCTGCGCAATATCATCAAGGCGCACGATCCGCGGATCGACAAGCCGATTCTGGCGCGCGACATCATGCGGCCGCCGCGCTTCAGCGTGCTCGGGGCGGAACCGGTATCGAAATGCTCGCACCTGATGAGCGTCAACAACCTGCACGCCGTGCCGGTGGTGGACGATCAGCGGCACATCCTCGGCGAAATCACCATCGAGCGCCTCTTCAAATATGGCCTGCCCGACTTCTTCGGCCAGCTCAAGAGCGTCTCCTTCATCGCCGAGTTCGATCCCTTCGAGAAATATTTCGAAGACGAAAGTTCGACCCTCTGTTGCGACATGATGGAGGAAAGCGCGCGGACCGTACCCATGGACTACACCATCATGGAAGCCGTGTTCGACCTGGCGATCAAATCCTGCCCCAAGCTCTACGTCGTCGACGAACAAAAGCGTTGGGTCGGCACGATCGACAAGGGCCTCGTTCTCGACAACGTGATCAACCACTAAGGAGCCAACCATGCTGTTCCCAATTCTCGTCTTCCTGGTGGTCTACTTCTTCATCGCCACCGAAATCATCGATAAAACCATTGCCGCGCTCATCGGCGCCGGGCTGATGGTCGGCCTGCACCTCGTCGGTTACGAGGAGGCGCTGCGCGCGATCGACATGAACGTGCTGTTCCTGCTCATCGGCATGATGGTCGTCGTCAACACTCTCACCGATACGGGCGTATTCGAATGGCTCGCCATCAAACTGGCGCGCGCCGCCAAGGGCAACGGCCTGCTGATCGTGGTCTTTTTCATGATCCTCACCGCCGTGCTCTCGGCCTTCCTCGACAACGTGACCACCGTCATCCTGATGGCGCCGATCACGATCCTGCTCTGCCAGCTGCTGGAAATGCCCGCCGCGCCGATCCTGATCATGGAGGCGATCTTCTCGAATATCGGGGGCACCGCCACGCTCGTCGGCGACCCGCCCAACATTCTGATCGGTTCGCAGACGCACCTGTCGTTCAACGACTTCCTGATCAACCTGACTCCGCCGGTGCTGGTGGCCATGGTGCTGCTGCTGGCGCTGATGGCCCTGCTCTTCCGCAAAAACACGCGCACGACCGAACAGACCCGCAAGCGCATCGAACAGTCGCGCCCCGAAAAGGCGATCCTCCAGCCCGTCGTGCTCAAAAAGTCGCTGCTCGTCTTCGCCCTGATCCTCGCCGGCTTCTTCGGCGGCCGCGTGCTCGAGATCGAACCGGGCATCATTGCCTTGGCCGGCGCGATGCTGATGGTGCTCGTCTGCAAAAAAGACATCCACCATTCGCTGATGCATGTGGAGTGGAACACGATCCTCTTCTTCTCCGGTTTGTTCATGATGATCGGCGCGCTGGAGCACGCCCACGTCTTCGAGGCCATGGGCGAATTCATCCTGCACATCTGTGGCGGCAACCTGATGGCCACCGCGCTCACCATCCTATGGTTCAGCGCCATCGCCTCCGCCATCGTCGACAACATTCCGCTGGTGATGGCGATGATTCCGCTGGTGAAGGGGATCATTCCGGTCTTCGCCCAGCAGATGGGGCTCGACGACCAGGCGCTGATCCA